>DUTS01000078.1 GCA_012841935.1 Clostridia bacterium | reverse complement strand
TTTATAAGTGGTTCGTAAAATAATGTTAGTGTAAATTTACTTTAATTTTTTATTGATTTTTCTTGGATGATAAGGGAAAAACGTTCACATCACAGAAAGCTTCGGACAAATATTTATTTACATAAATATCTAAATGGGGTACGATATAAGTATGTTCCTAAAAATGAGATAACATTATGATTTATCTTAAAAAGCTTGAAAAATTAATCGAAAAGCAAAAGGGCACAGTTTTAAGTGCAGATTTGGATCTTTATAGAATTAGCGAAAGGGTTGGTGGGTGATGAATAAAAAACGGATTATTTTCTTTCTATTAATAGTAGCCATAATTGTGTTTTCAGTTTTTGGTTGGATTCATTTTCAACAAGTGGCCAAAAGGGAAAGTTTAGTTTCACTTAAAGATGATTCTGCTCAAATGCAAGATGAGGCAAATGGGGGAGGGACTGAGGATTTAGTTGTTTTGGGAGTAGTGTGGCACGAAGGGGAAGCTACGGAATTAATTAGACTGGGTGAAGGGCGGGGGAAAAACCCGGGAGTGGATTTTGATTGTATTTATCCCTGGAGCGAAATAAAGCTGTGTAATGTTTTAGATGATGGCACAATTACGGCTTATATCGGTGATGCGGATTTTAAACGAGATGGTAGTAATGGACAGGTGATGGTGAAAATACCGCGTTTTTATTATCAGCGTAATTGTGACGGGGATAAACAAGAATTTTGGATTGCTAATCAGGAAACAGCCTGTTTTAAAATTCATCCTTGTTTTTTACGTAATGGGGTTGAAATTCCCTATGTTTTAATCGGTGCTTATCAAGCAGGAATAGAAAAAGGGGAGGAAATGACAAAATTAGTTTCAATAACAGGTACGAAGCCTATTAAAGGGGAATTGAGACCGACGATAAGAAAGTGGGCCGAAAATTGTGGTCCGGGATGGCAGATGACTGATATTGCGGCTCGCAGTGCCTTGAATTTTTTGTATTTAGTGGAATATGCAGATTTGGACAGTCAAAAAGTAATTGGCAGTGGTGTGGTTAATGTTGTGGATTCTGTGGCTACAGGTGGTTGTGATTCTTTAAATGGGGTTTCGGGAATGGCCCCGGGAATTAACGGGGAAGTTTCCGTAAGCTATCGTGGTTTGGAGAATTTGTGGGGTAATTATGCGGAATATTTAGATGGGGTTAATGTTAAATTAGCTGAAAAAGAGATTTATGTGGCAACAGAAGGAAGGTATCGGGACGATTTTTTTAAAGAAAATTATCAATCGACCGGTCTAATCTTACCTTTTCCCGAGACAAATTCGGTAGGGAGTCAGGTGAATTTTGCTTATAATGAGGCTTATGATTGGGTTTTCTCCCCCGGGAAAATAAATAAACAACTAAATCGGGAAGAAAATACTTATATTACGGATGGCGCCGGTTTTTTTACCGGCGGGAGTGAAATAGGCGGGGGATATGTGCGGGTAGGTGGTGCCTTGTATAGTTTTAATACTGGTGGGCTTTTTGATTTTTCAGTAGATTCACCTAGTTCCCGAGGTAGTTCACTTACAACAGGGCGGCTTTTATATCTGCCAACGGGTTCTATTGAGGGGACGGTTAAGGCTAAAGATGGCAGAGTTTTAGCCGGAATTAAAGTGCAAGTAAGTGACTTGGAAGGAATTATTGAAGAGACTGTTACCGGAAAAGATGGTTATTATTTTATACCGAATATTATTCCGGGAATCCATCGGGTGTTATACTACTTAGATGAAGAAATATTTTTAGGGGAACTTTTTGATATTAAAGTGAAAGCAGAAACTGTGAAAACATTGAACCCGGTGTTTCCGGTACCATTAGTTGATTTTATTTGTGTGGCCCAAACTGAGGAAAGTGTGCAATTGGAGTGGCCCCTGGCGGTTGGTGATGAAAATTGGAAAATTTTACAGTCGGTTGATGGTGGGAGAACTTGGGTAACGACGGCTGCATCTTCTAAATGGGGAGCAACAACAATGATGGCTACAGTTAGTAATTTAATGCCGGCGACAACTTATCAGTTTAAATTAGAGGTGGCTGATGGTAATCATATAGAATGTTCGAATATTGTGGAGGTGACCACGAAAGTACCTACAAATAATCAGGTTTATGGCGTGAGTTGGAGTAGGAGTGATAATATATGGTGGGGTAGGATTGAAAGTAATATGGCGAAGATGAGGCGTTTGGGAGATAGTATTGGCAAAAATCCGGGTGAGGATTTTGTACAGTGTTATCCTTGGCAGGGGATAAAATTATGTAATGTTAGTGATGAAGGGGAAATTACGGCTTTTGGGGGAGACGAAAATTTTCGGCGTGATGGTAGTCAGGGACAAGTCATGGTGCAACTACCTAAGTTTTATTATAAATATGTTTATTCCTACGAAAAACATGAATTATGGGTAGCACAAGATCCTTTGCCAGGTTTCAAAATTCATCCTGCTTTTGTTAGGGAAGGTTTGGTAAAAGATTATTTATTGGTGGGGGCTTATTTAGCTGGTGAGGAAGGAAATGAAGTAAAAAAATTAGTCTCCTATAGTGGGGTTTTGCCGGTAGTAAATCAAACAATGAATACCTTTAGGGAACGGGCACAAGTTCGCGGGGATGGTTGGGGATTAGTGGATGCGTTCACGCGTAGTGCGATTTCTTTGCTATATTTTGTGGAAATGGCTGATTGGGATAATCAGGATATGGGTAGTGAAGTTGTTGATGAAATTGCGGTGACCGGTGGGTGTGATTATTTAAATGGACAGTCGGGAACAGCCTTTGATGCAAATAATGGTGTTTCGGTTAGTTATCGTGGTTGGGAAAATTTATGGGGCTATCTTAGTGAGGTTATAGAAGGATTGATTTTTGATAAGGGGCTTTTTTATAGTGCCAATTCAGATTTCATCGAGCCCGGTTCTATGGGAAGTCAACGGTTGGTCGGATTGGGATTGCTTAATTATGGGGTTCCCGCTGATTTTATTTTTGTTTCGGAAGCCGATTGGCGGTTAATGTTAGATAGAGGTTTACTGATTCCCCATTGGTCTATACCCGTGTTTGGTAGAGGTTTTTATTATGATGTTTCGGATTTACTCGATTTTTATGACCTTCAAAATAAGGGTATGGAATGGATTGGGACTCGTCTGCAATATATTCCTTGAAAAGATCCAGGCAATGCCTTTTACTATCCTCAAAATAAAATAGATGGTTTAGAATTAAGCGGGTAATTCAAAAAAACAACTATAATTGTAAAAGGATTAACTGCTATCGTGAAATAATTATTGGCTTGCGGGTTAAGAGGATTTGTGGTACACTTTCATTTTTGACACTTTAAAATGAAAAAGGCTCGTTATTCCTTGATGGCCAAGGGATACAAGCCTTTTTGTTTTTTTAAAAACTGCGTAATATATTTATTTTTTTGTAGCCTTGAAGATTTTTTTAATC
>DUTS01000077.1 GCA_012841935.1 Clostridia bacterium | reverse complement strand
GCCGATGAATAGATTTTTATTTGGTGTCCTATTGGGATTTACGGGGTATTTAGTTTTTAAATATTGTGCCTTTTGCCGTAAAAGAGCCATTGTTTTAAAAGATGATCCCGTTGTTTTAAAAACAAGTGACCCGATCTTGGATGAAATGATTGTTTATCTTCTGCAAAAAATGGGGGAAAAACGTGTTTTACCTCAAGGTATTTATCAAGTGCCGGAAAGTATTCAGGCTGCATTGAAAAAGGACCGTTTCTGTCTGCCTGTTTTACAAAAACTAGCTGACAGTATTGTCAGCCATACAGGTGCCCATAATGCTGTAGAAGTGATTATTAAGGATTCTTTTAAAGGTAATGATATTTCCGGAGCTTATGAAGTGCACGGTAAAGCTAATTGGCAGGTGCATTTATTCCGTGATAATACTTATAGTGTGGCTCAGGTTATAGCTGTCTTGATACATGAATGTGTACATAATTTTTTATATTATTATGATTTGGAGGTTTATCCCGAAATTAAAAACGAGGTACTTACTGATGTGGCAGCAGTGTTTTTGGGTTTTGGGGAATTACTCTGTCAGGGCTATAAACCAATTAAAGAAATTACTAAATCTTATTTGGAAGATGGGGAATTAAAATTTAGGGTTTTACGCTGGAAAGTCGGTTATTTAAATTTGAATGAAATTATTTATTTGCAAAACAAGTATGAAGCTTATACTGAAAAGTATACTTGGACAGATATGATCTATGGTTTAAAATTGTTATAATGGTTAAGGAAGTGAATCTTGATGCAAAAAAATAGGTTTTGGTTTTTAAAAAAGAAATGGTTTGTTTTTTTACTACTAGATATAATCACGGGTTTAGCGGCCTTTTATGGTGCCTATTATTTGCGTTTTGAAGGACAGATCCCGGCTTTGTCATACATAGGTTTTCGTCAGCTATGGTATTGGTATCTAGGCTGTAAATTATTAGTCTTTTATTTCGGAGGTATTTATGAACGTATCTGGCGTTTTGCCCGTGTAGAAGATTTGTTGGTCTTAATTGGTTCTTTGGTGATTGCTTCTTTTAGTTTAGTTTCTATCAGTTATTTTTTAAGTATCGCGGTTCCCCGCAGTATTTTTATTTTAACTGGTTTATTGGATGTTTGTTTATCAGGGGGAATTAGGGTTATTCCTAAATTCTATAAAGAACATGGTTTTAGTTTTTATTATCCTGCTGATGCCCGCCGGGTTTTAATAATTGGGGCTGGTGATGCCGGGGTATTGGTTGTAAAAGAATTATTAAGACAAGAAAATCCGGAACGTTATCCACTCGGTTTTTTAGATGATGATCCGGTGAAAGCCAAAACTAAAATAATGGGTTTTGCGGTTTTGGGTACCTGTGCTGATTTAGCTGAGGTGGTGCGGGAATACAAGGTTGATGAAGTGTTAATAGCCATGCCGACAGCACCAGGGGAAGTAATTAAGGAAATTGCGGAGATTTGTCGAAAAATAAAGGTACCAGTACATACCTTACCAAGAATTTATGATTTACTTAATGGTGAAATTACGGTAGATTTAATTAGAGAAATTAAAGTAGAAGATTTGTTGGGACGAGCCCCGGTACAATTAGATATAGAAGTTTTGCAGGATTTTTTTCAAGCAAAAAAAATAGTGGTAACTGGTGCGGGAGGTTCTATTGGTTCCGAACTTTGTCGGCAATTATGTCCTCTTAAGCCGCGGGAATTAATTTTGTTGGGTCATGATGAAAATCCACTTTTTGAAATTAAATGGGAATTGGCAGCTAAATTCCCCGGGATAATAATTACTCCAATTATTGCCGACATTAAAGATTTGGTCAGAATTAGGGCGGTATTTCAAGAAAAAAAGCCGGCTATTGTTTTTCATGCAGCTGCCCATAAACATGTGCCTTTAATGGAAGCCAATCCGGGGGAGGCCTTTAAAAATAATGTTTGGGGAACGAAAAATGTTTGTGCAGCAGCGATAGAGGCTGGAGTGGAAAGTTTTGTTTTTATTTCCACAGATAAGGCGGTAAATCCTGTAAGTGTAATGGGAGCAACTAAACGAATTGCAGAAATTATAATTCAGGATTATAATGCAGTCGGTACCACTAAATTTGCTGCGGTGCGTTTTGGTAATGTTTTAGGAAGTAGAGGTAGTGTGATCCCTATTTTTCAGGAACAAATTAGGCGTGGGGGCCCCATAACGGTTACTGATCCACAAATGGAACGTTTTTTTATGACGCCCACTGAAGCTGCTCAATTAGTTTTACAAGCAGCTGGAATGGCCCATGGAGGAGAGATTTTTATCTTGGATATGGGTGAAGCAGTAAAAATAGTAGATTTAGCTAAGGATTTAATTCGTCTTTCTGGTTTAGAACCAGAAGAGGATATTAAAATTGAGTTTACCGGGATTAGACCTGGGGAAAAAATGTTTGAGGAAATTTTAACTAAAGCTGAAGGGGTTACTGCTACTAAACATCAGCGTATTTTTGTAGCACAAAAGCAGCAGTTTTGTCGACAAAAAATGCAGCAATTTTATGAGCACTGGATGCAGGCTTGTCCCCCAACTCGTGAAACTATTTTCAATCTCTTAGGGGAACTAGAAAAGAGCCGGATTAGTACAATGGAGGAAGCAGATGTTTCTTAAGAAAAG
>DUTS01000076.1 GCA_012841935.1 Clostridia bacterium | reverse complement strand
ATCATATTTTACTAAATCCCAATTAATATCATATCATGATTTTGAAATTTTCGGTATTAAAATTATTAAAATCCCCGCAAAGACTGCTTACAGCTAAATCCCCAACCAAGTTAACAAAAAGGGGATAATTATTAATAAACTTAAAAAACGGGCCAACTGTAATAAACTAACTACCAAAGAATCAGCTCCCAATTCATAAGCCAAAATAAAAAATTGGGCTACACCCCCCGGAGCAGCAGCTAAAAGACAAGTAAGTTCATCCCAGGCAGTCATTTTACGCAAAACCCAAGCCAAAACCAAACTAGAGATCATCACCAAAACTGTAGCTATAATCAAAGGCAGTCCCATCTTCAAAAGTCCCCGTAAAGTCTCCTGAGTAAAATTTAAACCTACCAATCCCCCGATCCCAATTTGTGAAAACACTCGCAAATCATCAGGTAGTGGAGGGAGCTCACAGATCACACTACCTACAAAACCAACCAAAAAAGCCGCACCTAAAAGACCTGGTACCGGCAAATGAAGCAATTTCCCCAAAACCCCACCACTTACTCCCACAGCCAATGTAACGAAAACACCTTTCTGCCAGCCACTTCTAACAGCACTTTTTTCAGATCCTGCTTTTATCCCCCCAGCCTTGTAAATAGCTAAACCAGGAATAAAAAACATTACTACTAGAACACGCATCATTTGTAAAGCCACAACAACCAACGGATCTGCCCCCATTTCAATAGCTAACAAAGTAAATTCAGTCATACCTCCAGGGGCTGTTCCCAAAATTGCCGTTAAAGGAGTAGTCACAGTTAAATTAAAAAATAAATAGCCTACCAAAAAACAGCTAATTAACATCCATACGGAAACCAAAACAGCCGGTCCCCACAGTGATTTTAATTCCTTCCCTATACCTTTTTTCAGCCTTTGTCCAATTAAAATTCCCAAAATAACTTGAAAAACCCAAGCCCACCATAAAGGCAAATGAAATTCCATTCCCAGAAGAGATAAAATACCTACTGCCAACATACCCCCAAATAATGAAGCGACCGGCAAACCAATTCTCTCTAAAAAACGCCAGCCCAACCAACCTGCCAAAAATAAAAAGACACTGTCTAGTACAACCATTTCTACATTTCACTCCTGTGATTAAAATAAAGGCTTCCCTTTTTTGGAAAGCCTATTATTTACGATCCTTGAACGGAAAAATAAATTTCACATGAGCCCCTGCCGCCATCAACTTTTGCTGTTTCTGAGATACCTTTGCCGCCAATTTGTCCAATTCTCGCCGTGCGTTTTTTTCCATTTGCTGTAATTCAGCTTTTAATTCTTCTTGAACACCTTCCTCCTGCATCACTGTTTTCAAAGAAACAATCTTTGCCTTAATTTTTCGCTCATACTCCTGATACTCCTTAACAGCCTGAAGATATTCTTGATATTTTTCCACTTTACCCCCCTCTCTTTCTTACTACCTTTTATTTTACTACAAAACCTCATAAAAAAGCAAAAAAACAAAACTTTCAAACCAAATATACTAACAATTCCACAATATTATGGTATAATATAATTATAATCCCAAAAGAAAGGGGACAAAAAAATGCTTTTTTATTTAACACTCGGTGGAGCGGTAGGTTATCTTACTGGAAGGACTGTCTTGGAAACTTTTAAACTTGCAGGTCATATTGGCAGCAAAAGAGCACTACAAAAGAAACCCCCAAAAAGAAAAATCGAAGGAATAGCGGAACTCAATGCTAAAGGCAAAGTACTTAGAAACTTAAATCGCGAAAGCCTATATTCACCAATGCTGCGAAAAAAACTAGCTGAAAGAAGGGCTGAAATAGCCGAGTCAAACAAACAATGGTATACAAAAGAACTACTTTGCCAAAAACTAGAACAACTTAATGTTAACATGGATACTGAAATCAAAATAAACACTCGTTGAAATACTTAATATTACTCCCATTCAATTGTTCCTGGGGGTTTAGATGTAAGGTCATAAACTACGCGATTAATCTGGGGTACTTCCCTGATAATCCTTTCGGTAATTTTATCCAATAACTCATAAGGCAAATGTGCAGCTTTAGCCGTCATGGCGTCAACACTTGTTACCGCACGTAAAATAAGGGGATAAGCATAAGTTCTTACTTTATCTTGTACACCCACACTTTTAATTGAAGGTAAAACAGCAAAAACCTGCCATAAATCATCAAAAGCGGCTTGACGAATTTCATCCAAAAAGATGGCATCTGCTTCTCGTAAAATCTCTAATTTTTCCGCAGTTATTTCCCCAATAATACGAATCGCCAATCCTGGTCCAGGGAAAGGCTGTCTTTCAATAATTTCTGTAGGTAAACCTAATTCCCGACCTACTTTACGCACTTCATTTTTAAATAATTTAGCCAAAGGCTCTAATAAACGAAAATTCATTTTTTCCGGCAAACCACCTACATTATGATGTGACTTAATAGTTCCCCCTACCCCACTACCGCTTTCTAAAACATCAGGATAAACAGTTCCTTGTACCAAAAAATCGACTTCTCCCAAACCAAGTGCCGTTTCTTCAAAAACACGTATAAATTCATTACCGATAATTTTTCGTTTTTGTTCAGGATCACTTATACCACTAAGTTTCTTTAGGAAACGCTCCCGAGCATCCACAAAAATCAAGTTAAGCGGCCATTTTTTTTGAAAAACATTTTGCACCTCTTCAGCCTCACCTTTACGCAAAAAACCGTGATCAACAAAAACACAGGTTAATTGCTCACCAACCGCCTGATGAACCAAAGCTGCAGCCACCGCAGAATCCACACCACCACTTAAAGCACATAAAACCTTATTTGAACCTACCTTTTCACGTATAAGCTGCACTTGTCTTTCTATAAAATTAGCAATAGACCAATAAACCTTACAGGAACAATCCTGAAAAAGAAATTCCTTTAGTCCCACTTTAGTCAAAGCAGGCCAAAAAGCCACCGGAAAATTACACTGCTTAATTTGTGTCACTTCAGACTGAAAAGCAGCAAAATCTTCTGCAGCTAAAATAATTCCTTGTGGCTCTAAAGCCGCTATTTTTTCCATAGAAGTCTGATAAGGAAAAATTACCGAAAAAACACCTAATTGTCGTATTTGACGGGCTAAATCCTGTACTTGTGGAAACCCAAAATCTAAAATTAAAATTTTTTCCTGTATAAACAATTTAATCCCCTGCCTTAAACTTGATAATATTTTGGTTTTAAAACCCCTACATATGGTAAATTACGATATTTTTCATTATAATCAAGACCATAACCAACCACAAAATCATTAGGAATATCATATCCCTTATAATCAGGCTTTAAAATTAGCTGCCGCCTTTCCGGCTTATCCAAAAATGTGCAAATCTTCAAACTTGCCGGTTGACGTGCTCTCAAATTATCTGTTAAATAGCTTAAAGTTAACCCTGTATCAATTATATCCTCGACAAGTAACACATCTTTAGCAGTAATATCCTTATCCAAATCCTTTAAAATCCGCACCACACCCGAAGTGCGTGTGGACGCACCATAACTAGAAGTACTGATAAAATCAAGGGCCAAAGGAATCTTTATTTCCCTAATTAAATCAGCCAAAAAAACAACCGCCCCTTTTAAAACACCAATAATCACCAAGTCTTTTTGCTCATAATCCCGAGAAATTAAAGCACCCAATTCTTTTACTTTTTCCTCGATTTGTTTTTCGGTAATCAAGATTTTTTGTAAATGATGCCGCATTTATATGAACTCCTTTATTAATTATTTAACCGGTGGTTCAAGAACAAAAGACCGATTAAAATCTCCCAAAGTAATTAGAATTTGTAAATCATGTTCCGGTTCATCACGATGTTCAGCCGTAATTTGGGCCTGACGAATATATTTACCTTTTTGATCTACCCATAAAATATAATTAAAGTCTTGCCAAAAAAATTCGGCAAACTTATTTTCTCCCCGACTCATTACTTCATAAACCCGACATTTTTTTTTGCCAACTTTTGCTTTACCCGCATATTTGGCTGCAAACTCTTCCTCTAAAAATTCTAAAACACCTAAAGGATTTAATTCTGCCATTAAAAGTTCCACACCTATTTTGCCTGCTGCAGGAATCTTAACCCAATCTTTAGTCAATGTATCACGGCGATAAAGTTGATCACCTAAATAGTATATCTCCAGATCAGCATTTAATAAAGGTAAAGTACCTTTTACATAGACTCCCTCCTCTGCTTTTTGTCCCTGTATTTCCGATAAAATCATTGTTTCACCTTTTAAAATACGACTAGCCTGTAGTTCAAAACTAAAACTACTTGCCTGTAAAGTATAAGCCAAACCTTGTTTTACGGCTTCAAAAGGTGGGGGTTGTCTAATTTCCCGCACCAAATGAAATCCCCCACCCAAAAAAATTAGTAGCAAAATTAAAGCAATTATTTTTTCCCCAGGCACATTCTTAAGATTTAATCTCACACTTACCCACTCCCCTTTTTCTTTATCTTTACTAAGGGGAATGAGGTAATATGTCTTTACTCTTTTTCAATAGACTCATCTTTTACCAAAGCATAATATTGAGCTAATTTTTGCTGAACACGACCAAAAACCGTATCTTGAGGATAAAAGCCTGCTTCGTTAATTGTGCCTGCCTCTACACCAGTCAAAATTTCAATCCCCTGCTCCACATTTTCAACAGCATAAATATGAAAAATACCTTCTTTAACAGCCTGTACCACTTCTTCATCAAGCATTAAATTAATTACATTTTGCTGAGGAATAATTACCCCTTGGCGGCCAGTAAAACCCTTAACTTTACAGACCTGATAAAAACCCTCTATTTTTTCGTTGACTCCACCAATAGGCTGAACAAAACCTTTTTGATTTATAGATCCTGTAACAGCAATCCCCTGTTCTACCGCTAAATCTGCCAAACCAGATAATAAAGCATATAATTCCGCACTAGAAGCACTATCACCATCGATACCACTATATAATTGCTCAAAGCAAATACTAGCTGAAAAAGATACTGGATATTTTTGTCCAAATTTTTCGCCAAAATAGCCACTTAAAATCAAAATACCTTTATCATGTAGTGCCCCACTCATTTTTACTTCTCGCTCAATATTAATAATTCCTTTGCGGCCCAAAAAAGTATTAACAGTTATCTTATTAGGTTTACCAAAAGTATAGTTACCTGTATCCAAAACAGCAATACCATTAACCTGTCCAACAACTTTTTGCTGCACATCAATTAATAATTGCCCTTTATTCATCATCTCTAAAAGCTTTTGCTCAGCCTTATTAGAGCGATAAGTTTTTTCCCGAATTGCTTTTTTTACATGTTCATCTGTTACCAAAGAACAATCCTCCAATTTAGCCCAAGAATCAGCTTCATAAATAATTTCTACCAATTCATTAAAACGTGTAGATAATTTTTCTTGATGACCGGCTAAACGAGAACTATATTCAACAATGTGTCCCACAGCCTCCTTGGTAAAATGTCGTAAATTTTCCGTTTCACAATGATCACTAATAAAACGAGCTAATTTATAAGTATAAGGATCCGATCTATCCATTTCCACATCAAAATCAACCATAATTTTAAACAATTTACGAAAATCTTCATCATGGTAATATAAAAGCTGATATTCCCAGTGACTACCGATCAAAATTACTTTTATATCCAAGGGAATCGGCTTTGGCTTTAACGAAGAAGTAGCAATAGCCCCAAATTGATGTCCAATACTTTCGATTTGTACCTCACCAGTTTTCAAAGCCCTTTTTAAACCTTCCCAACAAAAACTGCTAGTCAAAACATCGCGACAGCGTAAAATTAAATAACCGCCATTAGCTCGATGAATTGAGCCTGCTTTAACTTTCGTGAAATCAGTTTTTAAAACACCTAATTGGCTTTCATATTCCACCCGACCCAAAAGATTGTAATATGTAGGGTTTGTTTCTACAATTACCGGTGCACATTGAGTTTTACCATTATCCACAAAAACATTAACTTGATATTTTTGCAAAAGCTTTTTAGTCCTATTTTCGGGAAGAAAAAATAAATCAGGAGCAATTTGCTTTTCACTTTCTTTAAATTCACGAGCATTTTTCAAAAGATCTTCTTTAATCTTTTCCAAATATTCTCTAGCCTCTGCATGTGGCGAATATTTCAACATTAATTCCTGAAAAAAATGATCAATATTATCCAAAATAATTTTGTTTTCTAATTGCTCTACTTCCTTCTCAATATTACGTTCAAACTCCCGTAAACTTTTAAATACTTCTAAAATATATAAATTAAGTTTTTTAGAGTTTTCATCAATCATTTCCTTTTTAGCTTCATACAAATCCTGAAATTCTTTTTCATCCATGGGTTTACCTTCTTCATTTAAAGGAATGGTAACCAAAGCTTTATTTGCAGTTTTTAAAGCAAATCCCAACTCTTTGGCTTGATTAGAAATCGCTGCTTGGGCCTCATTCTGTTTTACCTGTAATTTTTGTAATAATAAAGTTTTCGCCTTTTGACATTCATCAGATTCCAAAGCAAGTGGTATTTCTGCTGTTACTTTTTCCAATAAATCTTCTACATCTGCTTTAAACTCCACTGCCTTGCCAGGTGTAAATGAAATTGCCAGAGGTTCATCAGGATTAGCAAAATTATAAAGATAACACCAATCCAAAGGGCGGTCTTTTACCGCTGCTACATCATTTACTAAAGAACGAGTATAACTACTCCTCCCCGTACCCGTTACCCCAGCTATAAAAATATTATAGCCTGGTTTATTTACTTTCAAACCAAACTCTAAAGCCCTAACCCCTCTCTCTTGTCCAATAATACCCTCTAGAGGGGGAATATCTGCTGTTGATTCAAAAGTAAAAACACTACAATCGCATTTTTTACGCAACAGTTCAGCCTCCAAGTGATATTTCTCCATCTCTCTATCCCCTCTCTTATAGACTCATTTTATTTTCCTTCTACACAATCAGACAAATTCCTGCCATCTTAACTGTTGAAAACTTACCAAGAACGATTAGGTGTGGAAATTTCCGCCAAAGCTTCCCCAGATTCATCTCTAAAATAATCATTTACCGCCAAAGCCCCCAAAGTGATAAAACCTACCAAGTGCCCCTCTTCCACCACCGGTAAGCGACGCACTTGAGCATCTCCCATTAGTTCTAAAGCAGTTTCGACATTCATCTGTGGTTTACCAACCACCAGACGCTCAGTCATCACTTCCCGGCATTTAACTTTTTCCGGATCCTTCTTTTCACAAACCACCCGTAAAACAATATCTCGATCAGTAATCATTCCTACTACATCAGTCCCCTCACAAATAGGCACAGAACCAATATTTTCTTTCTTCATAATTAAAGCCACTTCCAATACCGAAGCATCCGGCTCTACCGCAATTACTTCATCTGTCATTACATCCTTTAAACGCATAAAAAAACCTCCTTTTCAAGGATAGTTTGCCCTAAAAAAGAGGTTTCTTACATCAATAATTACAATCTTTTCGCCGTACTATTTTCCATCAAACGATCTGCAGCCTTTACCAAAGTATCAGCCATTCGTCCAAACTCCTCCAAAATAACATTAATACCAGCTAATTTTTCAGCTTGTGATTGTGATACTTCACTAACCATACGCGTAGCTCCATCAATAGAAATTATTGCTTCTTTAATTAAATTAATAATTCTACCTATTTCACCTGTAGAACTATTAGTCATCTGTGATAAATTACGCACTTCATTAGCCACCACATTAAAGCCCCGTCCATATTCCCCCACTCTAGCTGCTTCAATAGAAGCATTAAGACCTATCAAATTAGTACGTTTAGCAATTTGTTTAACAGTATCTATAATCCCAGCGGTTGCTTCTACTTTTACCGTAGCATCTTCAGTGACCGATTTTAATTCCTGACTAGTAGACGATAATTCCTGAGCCTCAGCAGCAATTTCCTGTACCGAACCCTGTATATTTTGCAAAAAGCCCTGAATCTCCCGAGCCATATCTACCAACATTTCACGATGTTCCAGATTTTCTGTAGTAACCAAAGCCCCCACAACTTGCCCCTCAGCATCCAAAAAAGGATAACTAACCGCAATATAGGGAACACCATAAAGTTTCTCATCAACTTCGAGTACAATACGCTCCTTTTTGTACATAGATAAATAAGCCGCTCCTGCGGATAAAACAGGATCACCAACTTTAATTTTTAAATCCAAAGTATGAGCTGGCACATAAGTAAGCCATTTATCTTTATCACAAATCCCCACCCCAATATCTGCTTGAATAAAATGATTGATGAAAGGAGCAGCCTTAATCCAAAAATCTAATACTCCGGCATTTTCTGTCATTACTTTTTGCATTTTCAATCTTCCTTTCATTATAAATCGTTGCCTACTTATATATTTCGAATTATTTTTATAATCTCCTGCCAAAATTATAAATTTATTTAGTTTATTTGCTAAAATAGCCCTAAAAAAAAGAGGTTTGAAAAAATCAAACCCCTTTTACAAATTACATCATACCACCCATATTTGGCGGCATTGCCGGACCTGCTGCCTCCTCTTCCGGAATATCGACAATTAAGCATTCAGTTGTCAATAATAAACCAGCAATTGAAGCCGCATTTTGCAAAGCACTACGCGTAACCTTAGCCGGATCAACAATACCAGCTTCAATCATATTTTCATATACACCTTTTAAAGCATTAAAACCATAACCTTTTTTACCGGCTGTTTTTACTTTTTCTACAACCACCGAACCTTCCATACCGGCATTACAAGCAATTTGCCTTAAAGGTTCTTCTAAAGCCTTCTTAATAATCTTAATTCCGGTTAATTCATCAGCTTCCTCAGCTGTAAGTTTCTCTAAAGCAGCCAAACTTTCCACAAAAGCTACTCCTCCCCCAGCCACAATACCTTCTTCAACCGCAGCACGGGTAGCAGCCAAAGCATCTTCCATACGATTCTTTCTTTCTTTTAATTCAGTTTCCGTAGCAGCTCCTACTTGAATTACAGCTACTCCACCAGCCAATTTTGCCAAACGCTCTTGCAATTTCTCCCGATCAAAATCAGAAGTAGTTTCTTCCAACTGCTTACGAATTTGGGCAATTCGACCTTCAATATTTTGCTTACTACCTTTTCCTTCAACAATGGTAGTTTCTTCTTTAGTAATTTTTACTTTAGAAGCCTGACCTAACATATCTAAAGTTGTATTTTCTAATTTCAAACCAACATCTTCACTAATTACTTGACCACCAGTTAAAACGGCAATATCCTCCAACATGGCTTTACGACGATCCCCAAAACCAGGTGCTTTAACCGCTACACAAATAAAAGTACCTCTTAATTTATTAACTACCAAAGTAGCCAGGGCTTCCCCTTCTACATCCTCGGCAATAATTAAAAGTGCTTTACCAGCCTGCACCACTTTTTCCAAAACAGGCAGGACATCTTGAATGGCAGCAATTTTCTTATCTGTTATTAAGATATAAGGGTCATCCAAATTAGCTTCCATTTTATCAGTATCAGTAATCATATAAGGAGAAATATAACCCCGATCAAATTGCATTCCCTCTACTACTTCCAAAGTAGTACCCATTCCTTGTGATTCTTCTACCGTAATCACACCATCATTACCGACAATTTCCATAGCTTCGGCAATTAAATTACCAATTTGGGGATCATCTGCAGAAACCGATGCTACCTGAGCAATAGCCTCTTTAGATTCAACTGCTTTGGCAATCCTTTCAATTTCCTCAACCACAGTATTAACAGCCTTTTCAATTCCCTTTTTCAAAAACATGGGATTTGCTCCAGCAGCCACATTCTTTAATCCTTCCCGAATAATGGCCTGAGCCAATAAAGTAGCGGTTGTAGTACCATCACCAGCTACATCATTTGTTTTAGTGGCTACCTCTTTAACCAATTGTGCCCCCATATTTTCATAGGGATCTTCCAAATCAATTTCACGAGCAATCGTCACACCATCATTAGTAATTGTAGGTGAACCAAACTTTCTTTCTAAAACTACATTACGCCCCTTGGGCCCCAAAGTAATCTTGACCGCTTCGGCTAAAACATCAACACCTTTTTCTAGACTTTTTCTAGCCTCTTCACTAAACACAATTTCTTTTGCCATTTACCTAACCCTCCTTATTCTTTAAATAATTGCGTGAATATCTCTTTCGCTAAGAATTAAGTATTCTTCACCATCAATTTTAATATCAGTCCCGGCATATTTAGAGAAAATAACCTTATCCCCCACATTAACTTCCAAGGGAATCTTTTGACCATTTTCCAAGACTCTACCAGAACCAACTGCTACTACTTCACCTTGTTGCGGCTTTTCTTTAGCAGTATCTGGTAAGACAATACCACTTTTAGTCTTTTCCTCCTGATCTAATGCTTTGATAACAACTTTGTCGCCGAGAGGCTTAATATTCATACTTTTAACCCCCTTAATATTTTATTTTGTTAGCACTCTACCCAAGCGAGTGCTAACATTTATTATTAATCATAGTCAAGGGCTTTCAAGAAGGCAATATTCATTTCCTGCCCTTTTAAAGCTTTATTTATCTTTATTTAACTATAGAAAGAAATAGCTCGTCGGTACTTCCTTTTCCTAATATATCCACTTTATTATTTCTTAATACACAAAAAGAACCTTATGATATAATATACAAAAAAAGAAAGGGTCAAATCAATGTCAAAAACAGAATTACGTCAACAAATGCTTAACCAAAGAAAAAAACTTTTAGCAAGTGATATTCAACAAAAAAGCAGTCAAATTAACCAACACATTAAAAGCCTAGCCGCTTTTAATAAGGCCACAACCATCCTCTTTTTTCTACCCATAAAAAACGAACCTAATACCTTACCACTTCTAAAAAGTGTTCTTAAACAAAAAAAACGGGTACTAATCCCGGTAGTTAAAAAACAAACCTTGATTTTATCACAATTAAATAGTCTTGAGGAAGTTTGGCCTCAAAAATATAATATTTTGGAACCCAAAACTCCCTTTTTACGTCCCACCTCACCAGAGTTAGTTGACCTCAGTCTCCTACCTGGCTTAGCTTTTGATTTGCAAGGCTACCGCTTGGGCTATGGCGGCGGCTACTTTGATCGACTCCTACCACAACTAAGGCCCCAAACCCTTAAAATTGGACTGGCCTATGATTTCCAAGTGATCACTAAGCTTCCACGCGAAAAACATGACCAGCCCGTTAATTTAATTATTACCGAAACAAATATTTATTATGCCTAATAGCGACACTGTTCTTCATTCCTAATTTGTTTGAAATTTGCTTGTTCTTCTTTTTTATTAACTTCATTAATGACGTTAACACCAGCCTTGTTTGTTTTACTCGCCAAGAGGAATTTCCCTAAACCTGTTTTTGCTTCATACATGTCTTGGGACCAGTGTTCATCCAAATCCATAGCTGGAAGCATACCTAAAATATAATAGGCTCGCCTCTCTTTAGCTTCCACCTCTTTAATAATTTCCTTAAACTTTTTCAATCTATATCTAATTCGATCTCGTTCCCTTTCAATTTCCAAGAGGATATCACTACGACTGTTTTTTGACATTTCCCCACCCCTTACCTTGTTTTTTCCGAATAAAGCCTAATAGCCCCATCACCTTTTTCCACAGTTAAATCCCGTTCCCATAATGATTTCTTACTAGCTACTTCTTCAAATTCCGCAGCAATTTTTTGCAAATAAGCAATATTTTCCTGCCCACCATATTTTTCCTCCAAAGCCAATAATCTCTGCCAACTTGACCGCGGGAAATTAACCCCTTGTTGATAAAACTCAAAAGACAATTGAGCCCGTTCTAAAAGGTCTTTTTTTATGGATTCTAAATTTTTCCGCACACCTGTGCATTGCCCCAAATTTAATAATCTTAATTTCAAAAGTGCAAATCTAGCCTTATTATTAATATCACTACTAATAGCTCGGTAGACAGCCTCATTCTGCACCTTAAAAAAGGACTGATCACCTTCTATTTGACGTTCACTTGGTTTAAGCAGTGACTTTTGCCAAGTAAGCCCATCTACCTCCTTGACATAATTTCTTAAAACTTGTGCTTCTTTTTGGCGACGCCATTCTTTAAGCATCTAACTACAGCCCCCTTTATTCATTAACGACCATCCCGCTCCAACTTTTTTTCTATTTCACGTTTCTTTTTCAACAAAAACTCCCGCTGACTTTTTTGTGCCGCTGTTTCCCGTGCCTCTTGAGTTTTTAAAATTCTTTCAACACGCTGACTATCACTTTCCTGACCTACTTCAGATTCGTCACCTTCATGCTTTTTAATAAACTCCGACAACTTCTTCCCAGAAAAAGGCCGGACAGCTTCTATTTTTCCCGTATAAACTTCATGGCGAGGTACCAGAAATAAACGTTTTTTGGCCAAATATACTTTTAATTTTTCAACATCCTCTGGTGCTAATTCCAAATCTTTTTCTGCCTCAGACAAAACCGGTGCGATTCCCGATTTAGTCATTTCTTTATAACGCCAATCCCTTCTCAGGCCAAACTGATCATCAAGATACGCAGACAATTCCACTATTTGAGGATCATAACTTACTTGCCGCAAATAATTTTCACATTCCTCCCGCAATTCTAAATTACTTCTCACTTCTGCAGCTTTTGCCTTTAATTCGGGATTATCAACATAAAGATGACGGCAATCATAAAACAAATCCTCAATTAACTGCATAGCTTCACCATATAAACGGGCATTAGTTTCCCAATCATTACCTGTGCCCAATGTTTCGGCCATAACTGTCTGTTCTTTTCCAATCAAATCAGGATGTTTGTAATTATAATAACCATTTAAAGAAATACGTTTATTTTCCGGCAAATTACCAAAACCGCGGGGAATAGTATTTACCTTTATTACAATTTCCTGCAGGGCCTTTTCAAATTTCTCCACACGTCTTTTTTCACGCCACTTATTAATCATTTCCAAAATACCTAAATTGCCAAATAAATTGCCCCGATCTGTAGTACCAATTTGATAATCATATCTACCCGGCAAATCATGACTTTCAACATCATGCTTTTTTTCCTTTTTAATTATAAACTTATTACCTTGTTCGTACATTGCCTGTTCTCCCCTTTTTAAATATTACCTTTGCATTTCCTCCTGCACAATATTCTCTTTCAAATTCACAGCCTCTTCATTTTCCAAAACAGCCTCTAAAGGAACTTCCCGTTCAATATGTATCCCCGTAAAACCACTTTCAGGAAAAACTAATTTATAATGTGTACCTGTTGAACTTTGAGCATCAAAATGAGCTATTTCCGCGGCTACTTCCTTTTGACGTTTAATTTTTTCCGCCATCCGCTGATCAATTCTAGTCACAAGCCATTTCCTCATTTTACCAACCAGGCTTTCCCTTTCCCCCATCTTTATCCCCCCTAAATATGCTGTCAATTTCATTATACTATAATTGTAACATATATTTGCAATACTCTCTACCCACTAAAAACTAAAGCTGCACCACTAATGCAGCCTTTTCTTTACCCCCTCGATGGTTCATGTCCTTTACGCATATAAACAATGGCATCAGAAGAATTAACCTCTTCTTTAACATAATTACTACTGGATTTTTTCTCCCAATCAGCCAAAGGGGATTTACTTGTAAGTACACGCTGACCATATTCCATAGTGTCAGTTACTGGATTATAGCGTGTCCAAGAAAGCACTGGTACACGTTTAGGATTTTCTAATGGTGAAACCTGTCTGTAGATCACTCCACCTGGAACCTTTTTCCGGCGATAGACTTGACCACCATGAAAAATTTTATCAGTGGACTCGGTTTTTACCTTATATGTTGACCCCATTATTCTAGTTGTTCCCTCACCTTTTTTACTGAATCCCACAAAACCATTTTTACTCAATCTTTTTTCCGCTTCTTTTTTAAATACTTCCCGAGGATCTTTAGTCATCACAATCATCTCCTCTCAAAATAACAAGACAATCATTATAGATAATTATACTCTATTCTGAAATATTTTGCAAGCAATCGTGAACACTAATTTTTTACAATTTTCTACTTTAACTAATAATTTCAATCTACCTTATTTACTGGTAAAATCAAGTGCACTTTTTCTATACGGTGTCCATCCATCCCCTCAACCACAAATTCCAAATCTTCCACAAAGACCTGATCTCCTACTTCCGGAATTCGATCTAACAAGGCAAAAATTAAACCACCTAAGGTATCTGCAGCCTCAGTATCCAAATTTAAATTCAAGACTTCATTAAGTTCATCTAACCGTACCCCAGCTTTAATTTCCATTACATGATCACTTAAATATTTCCAAGGAGGTTCTTCCCGATCATGTTCATCCTGAATATCACCCATAATTTCCTCGATTAAATCTTCTAAAGTTACAATACCAGCTGTACTTCCATATTCATCAAGCACGACAACCAAATGAATTTTTTCCTTTTTCATTACTCTAAACAACTCGGAAATTTTTCTAGTTTCCGGTACAAAAATAGTAGGCCGAATATATTGTTCCAAAGAAAAAGCTTCCTTCTGTTCGGGCAATAATAATAAATCCTTAATATGCATTACCCCTAAAATATGGTCAATTGTTTCCTTATAAACTGGCAAACGCGAAAATTGCTTTTCTTTAATCACTTTTAATAAATCCTCATAAGCTATTTTTTTATCTACACCCACGACATCGGGACGAGGAGTCATTACCTCTTTAACAATAATATCGGCAAATTCTATGACACCATAAAGCATCGTTTTTTCCGCCTGATTAATTAAGTTTTCATCTGCCGCGGAAATACCTAATTCCGTAGTTACAAAATCTAAAACTTCTTCATCAGTAAGCTGACCCTCTTTGACAACTTCCTCCTCAATACTCAATATTTTTTTCCATATTTTTTGTGTCGTATTAAACAATAAAATACCCGGATACATTAAAAACCTTATAATCACTGCTGTTTTTTCTGCAATAAAAGCAGAAGGAAAGCCCTTTTTACCGATGCCCTCCGCCATAATTTTATTTACACCCAAATAACATAGGATTAAAAATAATCCCGCAATTCCACTACCAATTTTATCACCCCAAATTCGCAGAGCCAATTTAATACTTAAAACAGCAATAATTACCCAAATTAACACACTAGATAGCATAAAGGCTACTTCATTATTTTGCTTACTAGCCCCTTTTCCCATTTTTAAATTCAACCTACAGGTAGTTAGAAAAAGGACTGAACCTAAAAGCAGCACTAAAATTAATAATTGTAAACTACTATCGGTATCCAATCTATAAACAACTCCTCCCTTAAGAAAACCATTACCCTAATTAGGATAATGGCAATCTTGGCACCGCATTCAAATCCCAACCAGCAAAATTACCTTTATGATACTGATAATGGGCGGCACAAGCAATCATAGCAGCATTATCAGTACATAATTCCAAAGGTGGATAATATAATTTTAAGCCTTCTCTCTGACATCTAGCAACCATTTGTTTACGCAATAAACTATTGGCCGAGACCCCTCCAGCCATTAAAACCGTCTTAATCCCCTTTTCTTGGGCCAAACTTACGGTTTTCTCCACTAATACCTCAACAACACTTACTTGAAAACTCGCCGCCAAATCAGCCATCTTAATTTGTTCACCTTTTAACTTGGCTCTATTTAACAAATTTAAAACCGCGGTTTTTAAACCACTAAAACTGAAATCATAACTAGTTCCCAACCAGGCACGCGGTAAATCATATTGCGGTTTACCT
>DUTS01000075.1 GCA_012841935.1 Clostridia bacterium | reverse complement strand
GATTAAAAAAATCTTCAAGGCTACAAAAAAATAAATATATTACGCAGTTTTTAAAAAAACAAAAAGGCTTGTATCCCTTGGCCATCAAGGAATAACGAGCCTTTTTCATTTTAAAGTGTCAAAAATGTAAATATATCATCCAAGAAAAATCAATAAAAAATTAAAGTAAATTTACACTAACATTATTTTACGAACCACTTATAAAGCAAACCAGCTCCCAAAACCAAACCTCCATAACCAATAAAAGGATAAACGAATTCCACCATTTCCGGCAAAGACCAAGCCAAAAAAGGTAAAGTCAGTAAAAATAAACCGAGGAGAATTAGCCAGCGGGGGGCCCTAATTAAACGTTCACAACGTTTCACTAATCCCCAGCCGAGACCAAGGGCCGTAGTAAAAATAGCCGCCCACAAGAAAAAAGCATAAAGTTTGGCCCAAGCAGGAGCAAAAGCCTGAGCCAATACCAAAAAAGGTAGTGACCTAAATTTTACTAGTGACAACTTTTGATATAAAGCCCCACTAATTAAAGCAGCAATTCCTCCAAAAATTATTCCCCCATAAAAAATGCCTTTAATTTTTTTTTGATCAGTTCCCCCCAATGAAGCTAAAAGGGAAGCACCCAACACAAAATTATAGGCTGCATAAAGAAAGAGTGCCTTTAACCAATTAGTACCGATAAGATCCGGCCGGCCAATAACCCTTACTATTTCTAAATCACTTAACAAACTATTTAAACTAATTAATATAGTTAAAATTAAAAGACCCGGAATTAAAAAGGTATTTAACCACAAAACACCTTCTTTACCGATTAAAAGCACCCAACCGGTAAAAAAAGCCGTCAAAACAAACCCCCAAGAAAAAGCTAAGCCCTGTTCGGCTCCCAAGCTGCCCCCAGCGACCAACATAACCGCCAAAGAAAGCAGTAAAAATAAACTTAAAAAGCCGTCCATAATTAATCCCCAATAAGGACCAAACAAATAATTTAAAAACTGACCATAATCATTTATTTTTTCTTTGGAAACTATTTTCAAAGCTAAGTAGCCCAAAAGACCCAAAAGCACACCTGCTACTAGGGCACCGCCAATTCCCTTTACCCCATAAACAGCAAAAAACCTTAACAATTCTTGCCCAGAAGCAAAACCCGCACCTACCAAGGCTCCTAAATAAGTAAAAGCCAATCGCCACATCTTATTCCCTCCTAAATTAGCTTCTACCTAATTTATGTGGGAAAAAATGAAATATCCGCATAATTTTTCACCTTTTGTATACACTATTTTTTAGTGAATCTGGAGGTGAAAGTGTGTCCTCAAAAATTTTTCCGCTTTTTCCGGCTAGTAAAAAACAAATACCCCGCCGGGTACATATGGAAGAACCTTTGGCTATTTATCATTTAGCTACCCATCTGCGTAATTTTCTAAAAAATACCCACAAAAAAAAACAGCCCCTTATTCTTTGTATCGGGACTGATCGAGCTACCGGTGATAGTTTAGGTCCTCTAACCGGCTGGCAATTAAAAACCCTGCTGACTCATCAACAAGCCACTATTATTGGCACTATAGATTCACCGGTACATGCCGGTAATCTAAAAACCATTTATGCTTCTCTTACTTCACAATTAACTACTCATCCCCTAATTGCCATTGATGCCTGCTTAGGGCATTTTACTAATGTAGGCACCTTAGTTTTTCATAATCAACCCTTAAAGCCTGGTTCAGCTTTAAATAAACATCTGCCCCCTGTTGGTGATGTAGGTATTACCGGAGTAGTAAACATCGGGGGTTTAATGGAAAGGCAAATCATTCAAAACACTCGCCTAAATACAGTTTTGAAAATGTCGCACATTATTGCCTATAGTATTTTAATTGCCCTTAACACTCAATCTCTTCCATAGGGGCTTGCTTCACTATAGGCTCTTTTTTAGGATCATGCATTTCACAATTGCCTTTAAATAAAGCACCTTCCTCCACATTCAAATGTCCTACTAGCATATCACCGAAAAAAGCCCCGGTAGGTGCTAAATCTACTTTTCCTTCTGTATGAATATTACCTCTAATATAACCACCAACATAAACATTATTAG
>DUTS01000074.1 GCA_012841935.1 Clostridia bacterium | reverse complement strand
GTGGTACTGATTATGAAAAAATTAGAAAAGGAATTTTGTTTGCTAATGAACATTTGGAAAATGAACAGCAAGATGGTTTGAAAAGGATGTTATTTTCCGCACGTGAACAGCGGAAAAAGAAGATTAATTTAGAACGTAATAATTTAGTGATGAGTAGATTCTAAAAAATAGTTATAGATTTAAAATTTAATTTTGTGGCCTTTTAGGGTTTTAGTTCTAAAAGACCATAGTTTTTTTCTTACATGAACCATTATGGTTCTCTTTTTTTTTATCCGATTTTTTGTAATAAACAGTCAGAAGAGGTTTTTATTATAAAAATAATAGGTAAATGGTAGGGATTAAGGGGGAAATAAAGTAATAGCTAGTACTTGAAAATATTACCAGTAAATGCCATAATGAAAAACGTTATTAGGTAGTGAGGAGGTGGGGGCTAGTTAAATGAGGATTAATAGGTGTTTAATACTCATGATTATTAATTTTTTGCTGCTGATTAATCCTGTTGTGATGGCCAGTGATTATGTGGATTGGCATAATCACTGGGCTCAGGAACAAATTTATGATTGGGTTAAAAAGGATTTAATTAGTGGTTATCCTGATGGGACTTTGAAGCCTGACCAAGAAATAACCAGGGCAGAATTTTTTTCTTTGGTTAATAGGGTTTTTGGTTATAAAGAATTGGCTGGGTTTAATTTTCCTGATGTAAAAGAAAGTGATTGGTTTGCGGGGGAAATTGCCAAAGCTTGTGCCATTGGTTATTTAGCAGGTTATCCCGATGGTACTTGTAAACCTCATAATTACATTAGTAGACAAGAAAGTGCTGTTGTTTTGGCAAGGCTTTTAAAACTAGAAACTTCTGGTTCTTTAGCGGTAAATTTTACTGATAAAGAATTAGTCCCTACATGGAGCCTGCCGGCGATTAAAGCTATGGTGAATAATGGTTATTTGGTAGGTTACCCAGATGGAACTTTTAGACCGGAAAAAGCAATTACTAGAGCGGAAGCTTTGGTAATATTGTCGCGAATAACTGGAACCCTTTTTAATCATTTTGGTGTTTATGATCTTAATCAAGTGATAGAAGGGAATGTGACTATTAATGAGCAAGGTGTTGTTTTAAAAAATACGGTCATTACTGGCAACCTTTATTTAACCGAGGGAATAGGTGAGGGTAATGTTGTCTTGGATAATGTTTTGGTAAAAGGGATTACTCGGATCTCGGGTGGTGGGGAAAATAGCATTTTTATTAAAGATTCGATCTTAGGGACAATTTTTGTTGATTCTACTTTACAAAAAAGAATTCGGCTAGTAGCACAAGGTGCTGCCAAAATTGAATTGGTAAATGCTGAGACTGATGTTTTATTAGAAGGAGCGGCTAAACAGGGTTTTAAAAAGGTAGTTGTTCAAGGTGCGAAAACTGAACTAATTGGTGATTTTGCCGAAGTTGTAGTGAAAAAGGCTTCACAAATAGATTTATTGGTGGGAACAATAGAGAACTTTATTTTTACTCCTTTTGCTGAGGGAAGTGCTGTTAATTTGGCACCACAGACGGAAGTAGCCACCCTTATTATTGCTGGAGCGGTGAAAGTAACTGGTATGGGGATAATTCATTTTGCGGAAATTATGACTAATGGTGTGGAATTAGATTTAGAACCTAAAGAAATGATTGTGGGTAAAGGCTTTAGTGTTAAAATTGTCGGAAGAGGGGGAATTGTGAAAATTCCATCGGGGGTAATAGGTGCTAGTAAAAAAATTGGTTTAACTAGTGTTAGTGTGATTGGCCTAGCTAAGTTTGGGGAGGAGCTAAAGGCAAATGTAATGCCGGCAAGAGCTAGGGTAAATTATCAGTGGCTGATAAGTGATCAGAAAGATGGACCATATCGTAATATTGTTGGTGCAGTAAAAAAGACTTATCAAGTAGGGGCCCAAGATGTTGATCAATGGATTATGGTGACTGCTGAGGGCATGGGTAATTATTCGGGTAAAGTAAAAAGTATGGCAAAAGGTCCCATAAAACCAATAGAGTATTTGTCTTCTGATAGCTTTAATTTTGATTTGTATGTAGATTTTGGTACCCCGGGTAGTGAAGTCATTGGAAAATTGAAAAAAATTGTGGGTATAAATGGTACACATGGTGAAAGGGGTAGGGCTGAGATTGCTTGGGGAATTATTAATTACAACCCTAATCAGGTTGGTAGTTATCAAGCCGTGGGAAAGATTATTTTACCCGCGGGTTGGGGAGGTGAACCAATTAACATAACAGCAACCATAACTATTAGACCACAAAGAAATGTAATATCTAATACCTTAAAGGCAGTTATTGATGTAAAAGTTGGTCTTTATAAAGACTTATGGTATTAAGTCAAGGGGGTGATGTAGAAAAAGTTTATTTTAGTGGCAAATTAAACTTAAAAAAGGGTTTAAAAAACTAAACTAGCTCTGCTAGAGAACTAGCGTTTGTCTGTGAAAAAGAATTCTGACCGACTTTACTCGATAACTAGGCACTCCTTTCTGGCATATAAAGTTGGTGATTGCGTAGTAGCACATCCACCAATCGCACAAGTTTTCTTGCTGTTAGTACGAGTGCTCGTTTGTGTTTATGTTTAGGAACTTCATCATACTTTTTGTAATAATATTCTTTGTACACAGGCTCACGATTTTTAATCGAATTGGCAGCTTCAACAAGGTAATATCGCAAGTAATGATTTCCTGTGCGGGTTAATGAAGTTCGCTCCGATTCCCGGGAACCAGACTGTTTCTTTTTCCAATAAAGACCTGCATACTTGGCCAGTTTAGCTTGATCTTCAAAACGCTCGACTTGTCCAATTTCAGCTAAAATACCTGCGGTGAAAACCGGGCCAATTCCTGGGATGCTTTGTAAACATTGGCTTTCAGGAATTATAACTAAAAGGGCTTCAATAGCTTTGTCTAGTCCTTTGATTTGTTGCTTAAGAGTTTTAATCATCATGGCATAAGTGCCTAGGACGACATCTACAGAGTCTTCTAGAACCTTACCGAGGCGATAGGAATCACGAATAGCCTTATTAATGGCATTAGCTAGTTTATTTGGGTCACCGAAACGTCCTCGTCCTTTCTCTTGCAGTATCGCGGCTAAATCTATAATTTCCATCTCGGCGATTTCACCGAAAGACAAAGAATCTGTAAGTAAGTCCATCATGGTGGCACCAAAGATGGATGTTTCAACATCTCTTGTGAGTGTGTTGCATTTGTAGTAGAGGTTCTCCAAGAAATGCTGTTTGCACTCTGTCATCTGTTCTACCAATTGAAGTCGGGAACGAGTTAATCGTTGTAAAGCCACATATTTTTCTTCTTTGATGATAGTATTGCCGTTTAGATTAAGACGTAAGAAGTCAGCTATTCTGCGAGCATCGATGGTATCTGTCTTATCTTCTTCGAATAATCCTTTGAAGCGAGCAATAACTTTAGGGTTTTGGACAATGACTTTGACATCTAGTTTCTTTAGTTCTATGTTTTCCGCTAAAAAGGTGGCTGGATGAAAACTATAAACAGAGGTAGATTCCATACCAACTTTAATGGTTTGATAGTTGATATTTTCATTTAGCTTTAAAATAATTTCTTTGATTTCTGTGGCTCCGTTAATGTCATTTGGGAGTGTGGCCTCATGGAGAATTTGCTCTTCGCTATCTTTGAAACAAACATCCAATTTTAGCGAGCTTATATCAATACCAACAAATAATTTCATGGGGCAGGACCTCCTTTC
>DUTS01000073.1 GCA_012841935.1 Clostridia bacterium | reverse complement strand
TTGTGACTGTCAAGTACTTTTAAACAAATTTTGCTAAATAACTTTTAACACCTAGATATTCCCAAATATGGTTTTTCGATGTTTAATTCTGTAACTATCACCACTTAAATGAATTACCTCACTTTTATGAATTATTCGGTCCAAAATGGCCGTGGTTATTGCAGGATCCCCCAAAAGTTCCCCCCAATCCTTAGGACCCTTATTTGATGTAATTATGATTGAAGTTTGCCCATAAAGCTTATTTATAAGTTGAAAGAACATATTGGCCTCATTTTTGTTCATTGCCATAAACATCAAGTCATCAATGATGACCAAATCGGATGTAGTTATTCTTTTCATCCTTAATCGACTACCCTTGCTTATTTCTTGGGTCTTAAAGAGATTTATCAAGGTATCCATTTGGACAAAGCTGACCTTATATCCCTTGTCTATTGCGTCAATACCTAGGCCTATAGCCAAAAAGGTTTTCCCGACCCCGGGAGGCCCCAATAGCAGTAAATTGTAAACTTGTTCAACCCATAAAAGTTCCCTTAGATGCTGAAATTGCTTTTTGCTGAGAGATTGTTGTTCCGCAAGGTTAAACTCGTCCAGGGTCTTGTATTCCGGGAAAGCGGCCCATTTGAGCCACTTGTCCCTTTGTTTTTCCCCCCGTTTCGATAATTCATAACTAACAAGTTTAGATAAAAATTGTTGATAGCTAAGTTCCTTGGCTTCCGCCTCCAACAAAAGATCATCTAAGGCCTTAGCCATTTCAGTTATCTTTAATGCCTTCATTTGCTGTTTTAATTCACTTGTGGTTTCTAACATATATGTCCCCTTTCCAGAATTTCTTTGTAATAATTAAAATCCCTAGTCATCGGTTTTGTTTCAAATTTGCTACGGTCCATTTCATTCAAAGGTTTAATCTCTATAAAATCAGCTTCACCGAATCTTGTTATTCTCTCTTTAGGCTGCATTTTGCCAAAATAATCTATTGCATCATTGAAATCAGTAGCACTAAAAAGGTTATGTTTCAGACAATAATTTAACGCTTTTTCGGTAATTAGGACATCGACATCCTCAATACTTCTTTGAAGCATTTGCAGCTGATCGCGTATGTATCTTGGTTTTTGTGCTCTGATTTTCTTCAGCCATTCTTTTGCCTGTGATGGCTGATTAAAAAATACTGCTACCGTTTCAATATATTTGTCAATACCTTTGGAACGATCCCGGCCGTGGTTGTTGTTTTTGACAAGTTTACCTTTTTCAAGACTAATAGTGTGTCGGGCTAATTCCTGTTTAGTCTCCAAGTCGCTGATTACAAGAATGTTTTCCTGGACCTTCATCACTTCTACTACTTTTTCCGTCCCATCATAGGTCCCAAGGGGTACGGAATATCTATTACCCATAAACCAGATGGTATTGTCTTTTCTTACCGTTCTTGTTATACTGTTTTTACAAGTGCTATTTAATTTTTCGTAGACCGGCAGGAGATGGGGCTTTTCCAGGGCGAACATTTCTGCCGGTATTTTCTTTGTTGTATTGTGTTTTTTCCCATTACCTGTTCGCTCAAGCCAAGCTAAACAATCTTCGTTAAGCCTCTCCAAGTTAAAAAAAGTTCGGTGTTTGGCAAAATTCTTTTTCACAAAGCCCACAACATTTTCAATGCGCCCCTTGCTTTGGGGGTCCTGTTTTCTACACATATAAATTAGAAAGCCTCTTTTTCTAGTGTAGTTTGCAAATTCATGAGTAAGAATTAAATCTCCGCTATTTTCACTAGTCAGAATTAGATGGTCTTGGTCGTAAACGATTTCTTTTGTTCTCCCGCCGTAGAAGAAAAAAGCGTTTTCATGCATTTTGATTACATCCTCAGTAGTAAAGGGTCTGTCCAGCCACTCTACATATTTTTGCCTAGAATTGGACAGAACGAAAGCGATAAACCAGAGTCTGACCAAATTTCCTTGGGCATTTTTGAGTTTCTCTTCACCAAAATCAACCTGCATTTGATGTCCTTGTGGCGGGTCCTCTATAGCTTCATGGTCCCTTTTGTGAATAGTTTTTGGGATATCGTACTCCTTTCTCAGGTAAGAAACATAATTTCTGACTGTACTTTCTGAGATATCAATTTCCGGATACCGTTCCTTCAACCAGTCAAATACCTGGGCCCCAGATAAATCGGGGTATTCTTTTAACCATGACAAAATTTTTTCCCTTTTGTGGTCCAGCTTTTTTTGACGGGTTTGCATGTCTTCAAGTACCTGGTTGTATTCATCTGGGTTTAAATTCCCATACTGATATACCGTATTTCGGGATATATCCAGATGTCTTGCTATTTGAGAAATGTTTAAGCCCAACTCCTTTAAGCGTATTATTTCCGAATACATATTCCACCTTTCCGTGAGCTTCATTTGCTCCCCTCCCCGCTGATTTAATTTCCAGTTCAATCATACAGGAAAGGAGTTTTGTGGTAAATACTGTTCATTCTTATTTAGCAAAATTTGTTGAGTTTAGTTTAGCAGTTACAACATTAATCGGGTATGAAATTCTTACTTTATTTGGGTCTGTTTATGGTAATATATAAATACAACTTTTGGCAGCCAAAAATACAATCTGCATAAAGATAAATAAAAAAGTAATTGCCAGCACCATTTCAATAATATACCCTATTAGTGGCTAAACTTTTAGGGAGTAGAAAAGGACGTGTTGACAATTACTTATGAAAATTATATAAGAGATTTATATTTTCCACAAGGAAAAAACTACAATGAAATAAGATTACAGGCAGGAATTTTAGTGGGTTCGCCGGGAAATAATTGTTAGATTGGAGGCTGGTAAATATAATCCTTCTTTAAGATTGGCACTTGGTGGTAAAAGTGCCGCTTAAGGAGATCTTTATTTTTAAATAAGTACACACTCGGGTATGTGCTTTTTTTAATGATATTCTATTAATGGAGGTAAGAAAAATGAAAAGAGGAATGGTCGTTTTATTGATTTTACTGCTTTGTGGCTGTCAACAGCAGGGGACTTGGTTGCCTTTTGAGACTCTTAGTTTATTGGAGGCTGAACACCCTGAATTAGATTTTGGTTTGGCGGAACATGATGGTCAAAGGACAATTAGGGATTTTGCTTTGAATCGAGAAGGTAATTTGTTACTATTAGAACTATCTGCTCAGGTTTATGAGTATTCCGCTAAGGGCGAATTGCTGGCTACTTATGATTTTGGTTTTGCCGAAAAAGGTTTAACCGCTTATCTGATGACTGTTGATCAGTCGGGAAATTTTTATTTTGTAGATGGTCATAATTGTTTAATTATTAGGGCTAATAAAAAGGGGATATTAGGTACGGCTGCTTTGGGGGATAAGGCGATTATTAAGGAACCAGGATTAATTAGAGCTATCTCTGCATTAGATGAAAACCTGCTGGCGATTACAGCTATCTCACCTAGTGATTATTTAACTTATACTTATGAGGTGGATGTTTCTGGGGAGGAGGCTGTTTGTTTGGCTTCAAATGGGGGAACAGTTTTGGGTAATGGTTATTCTTATGAAAATATATTGTTGTTGAATGAAAATGGGGGAGTAACAGATAGTACCAAGGTAACCATCTATAAAAATGGTCAGGTGGAAAATGAATTTGAAGTACGAAGACCCCATAATTTTGTGGTCGGTTTGCGGATTTTGGGAATATCAGCGGAGGATACTTATTTTGCTAATTTATCGGAATATTTGCCTGGGGATATTTTTCAGGAAAGATTGGTTGTGCTTAATCGGCAGGGAGAAATTATAGCAATGGGGAAAGGTGTATTAAAAAGTGATGATTTAATTAGAGGTTATCAGGGCAACAGTTATGTGCTGCGTTTTGAAACTGATGGTTTAACGGTTTTCCCTTTCCAAAAACTATTTTAAAAAAAGGAGGATGGTAATGAAACGAATTTTGTTAATTGGTTTAATTTTTTTGTTGTTGGTCAGTTTTACGGGTTGTTTGGTCGGAAAGGTGGAATATGAGTTAAATGAGGCTGGTATTATTAAACCAGAGGTAGCGGAAAAGGTCATTGCTCAAAAAGCAAAAACTTTAATTACCGCTATTGCTGAGCAGGATGCTCAAACCATTTCCGAGTTTGTTCATCCTTCTAAAGGGGTAAGGTTTACACCTTATACATCAGTTGATTTGGAAGGGGATCTTGTTTTTACTAAAGTAGAAATGCGGGATTTTTTTGAAGATCAGAAAGTTTATTTTTGGGGGCTTTATGATGGTATTGGTAGTGAAATACTTTTAACCCCTAGTGAGTATTATCAAGAATTTATTTATTCACGAGATTTTAAAAATGCCGAAGAGGTCGCCTACAATGAAGTATTAAGTCAGGGTAATGCAGTGGAAAATCAATTTGAAGTATACGAAAAACCGATTGTGGTGGAATATTATTTCCCCGGTGAGCATCCCGAATATGGTGATATGGACTGGAAAGGCTTAAGATTAGTTTTTGAGCAAGTTAAAGGGGAATGGTTGTTGGTAGGTATCATTCACAGTCAATGGACTATTTAAAAACGGGGTATTTGTTACCCCGTTTAAAATTATTATAGTTTTTTTCCGCAATATGGACAGGTTTGGACCTGAGCAGTATGTGTTTGTAAATGTGTAAAATCCGGTTCTTCGCTTTGTAAAAGTTCTGGCAGCAGCTCTCGGGGCACTTGGTAAGTTTTTTGGCAGCATCTTGTTTTTAAATAGTATTTACGCTTCCCTTTATAAAGGGGGATAAAAAAGAAGTGAAACTGTAGGTAGGTTTCGTAAAGTTGCATACGCGACAAAGCACCACAAGGACAAATAATATTACTAAACTCTTTAATTATTTTAGCTTTTTTCTCGGCTCCAAATATTCCTACAAAAAACATATTATTTTCCCTCCCGGGATTTATTATATCTATTTAGGGATGGTTTGTCAGGGTTTTAGATCAAGATAATGAAGTAGGGATTTTTCTATCCAATAGGAATCTTGGATGAGATTGGCAGCTATACAATTAAGGGATATTGGTTTAGGGGGTGCACATTTTGTATTTTGGTGGGCTGGACCAAAGGTAGGAATTAAAATACTTTGTCTGGTTTGGAGCAGAAGCCAAAGACCGATTTCTATTTCTAGTTGTATGGATTGATTTTGTAAAGTACCATAACAGTGTCCCTGATATTCTATAGTAGGTTCTAAAGTGTCGTCTAGTGGAGAAGCTAAATTTACCCTACTGGTAAACCAGTGTGCAAAGGTAGAGATTTTTTCTTCTTGGTTGATTTTTAGTTTAATTTCACCGGTGATTTTAAAGGTTAAATCTAAAGGATAAACATTATTGGTAGGAGGGGCGGTTTGATAATCTTCTAAAGTTATGGCGGAAATTTTGCATTTTTCTATAACTGGTGTTTTAGTTAGCCAAGGAATAAAATCGATGTTATTACTTACCGGATTTCCGATTCCCGCTGGGTTAAGTTCGGGGTGGTAGGGTCCACTATTACTGCCCCACCAGTTATAGGGGGCTTCAACAATTTGAGAGGTATTGTTAATTGCTCCCCAACCATTATCAACAATTTTGTTTTCAAGTAGGGTTGGTTTGGCATTACCGGGACTGTAGTAATAAAGATTACTGACAAAAACGCCGGCACGAGCATTATTATTTATGGTATTATTAGTGATGAGGGGTTCTAAGGGGAATAAATCTGGGGATATAAAACCGCCGGGGCCCTGGCTAAAAAGGTAAATTCCGTCGCGAGAACAATTTTTAATAAGATTGTTTTCGATTAATATTTCCGTGGGAATGGGACCTTGGCTAGGTACCCAACCCCAAAAAAGGCCGGAGAAATTGCAATTTTCCAGGAGATTATTTTTAATTATTTCGGCTAAGGCTTGAATAAGCACGATACCGCCTTGTTCATCATTTAAGCCAGAACCACAGGTGCTAATTTGATTATTAATAATTTGGGTGTTGCGCTGATCCCAGGCTAAGGTGATTCCACTTATAATATGATTGGTGATTTTATTGTTTTCGATCCGTAAACTGGTACTGCTATCTTGAGCAAAAATGCCGTCAAGGGCATTTTGGTCAATGATATTATTAATTATTGTTGTTGGTCCATGTGAAAAAAGGCCTATTCCACCGCGGTTAAAACCGCTTCCTTGTCCATTTTGGCTTATTAAGTTGTCGCTAATGGTCATGGCGGCTTGCTGAGTACTAATTATTCCGGTATTAGTATTTTTTCTGATCGTATTTTGAGTAATTACAATTCCGGTAAGTTCTGGTGTGGCAGAATCAGCGATTTGAATGCCGAATAAAGGTCCATTTTGAATAATAAGATTTTGCAGGATTACATCATTACTTAAAATATGAACCATAGGTTTTTCTTCTAGGCCCTCACCGTCAATAATTACTATATCAGTACCTTGTAGGGTGAGAGGTTTATTAATTTGTTCATGATAAGTACCCGCGGGTATTTCTAGAATGCTGCCTGGGTCTGCTTGATTGATAAGTTCTTGTAAACTCATTTTTTGTCACCTCACTTTGTTTATTATATGAAACAGGTTGTAGTGAGGGGACAGTGTAGGGGATGAAAAAATGGGTAGGTCGTTGGCGATTTTTTTGTATTTAATTTTTCTTGTCGTGCCGATTTATATTTTTTATCTAATTGTTAAATTTGCGATTAAAAATGCAATTAAGGAATTGGCTGCTGAAGGTATTTTGTGGAAAAAAGAGATGTGATATTTTTGTAATTTAAAAAGCTGTCGAAAGTTCTTTTCTTGACTCGAAAAAAAGAAAAGCAGGAATTTTTCCTTTTAAGGAGTATTAATTATAATGAGGCTTGAATTTGTAGATTAATTCTAGAGAGGTGGTGGAAACTCCGTCAGGAGTTGTCAAATAATGTTTTTTGTCGTAATAAATGGTAGTCCGCATCATGATGGTAATACAATGTTTTTGTTAAACAAAGGGCTTGCGGAACTTGAATCTTTAGGCGGAAAAGTTGAAACTATTCATGCTGCCGATATTTTAAGGAATTTGCCGGTGCCCTTTTGCACGGCATGTTCTTCTCCTTGTCAAGGGAAATGTTCTGAAGGAACACGTTTAGCCGAAGTTTTGCATATCTTGAGAAAAGCAGATGGACTTTTATTGGGCTCTCCTGTTTATTTCGGTACAATTAGTGCACAATTAAAGGCATTTTGGGATAAAATTCGCTGTTTAAGAACTGAAAAAAGTTTATTAAATGTAGTAGGTGGTGCGGTTGCTGTAGGGGCTTCACGTTTTGGTGGTCAGGAGGGTACTTTATCGACCATGCAGCAAATGATGTTGGTACAGGGTATGACCTTGGTAGGTGGTGGTCAAAAGGAATTTGATTGTGGGCATTATGGTGTAGCCGCACAACGGCCGGTCCAAGAGGATGCCGCTGCCCAGGAGCGAATAGTTATTTTGGCTCGACGTTTATTTGAAGTGGCTCAGGCAACACGCAAGCTGCGTTTTTCGGGGGCTAAAGAATGACAACTATTTATCAATGGTTAATTAAAAGGGAAGCTGAGTATTTGGCACCTTATGCTCAAAAAGCCGCTGCAAGTAAAGGTAGGGCGATTCCGGAAGCAGAAGATTGTATTAGGACTGATTATATGCGTGATCGGGATCGCATTATTCATTCTAAATCATTTCGTCGTTTGAAGCATAAAACTCAAGTTTATATTTCTCCGGGAAATGATCATTATCGTACCCGCTTAACACATACTTTAGAAGTAAGTCAAATATCGCGAACAATTGGAAAGGCTTTAGGTTTAAATACTGATTTGATTGAAGCTATTGCACTGGGACATGATGTTGGTCATACACCTTTTGCTCATGCTGGTGAGGAAATTTTAAATAAGCTTCTGCCTGGTGGTTTTAAACATAGTGAAAATAGTGTACGAGTTTTAACTCATCTTGAACAAGGGCCTAAAGGCCGCGGACTTAATTTATGTGAAGAGACATTAATTGGAATTTTGCAGCATAGTGGATTGGAAAAAGATGATAGTGGTTATAATACTTTGGAAGGTCAAGTAGTTCGTTATGCAGATAAAATTGCTTATATTCAGCATGATATAGATGATAGTATGCGAGCGGGTATTTTGAAATTAAGCGATATTCCTCGTGAATATTTAGAGGTTTTGGGAGAAGGACATGGTGAGCGAATTGCCACTTTAGTACAGGATCTAGTCCATTATAGTAAGAAAAACATAGCCCAAGGTAAATTAAAAATAAGTTTGAGCCCTGATGTTTATCAAGCTTTATCAGGATTACGTGAATTTATGTTTTCTACAATATATTTTGGTCCACTTTGTTTAGCCGAAAGGCAAAGGGCTATTTATGTAATTGAATTTTTGTTTAATCATTATTTACGGTATTATGAACAATTACCTCAGTTCTATTTAGAAATTGCGGAGACTGAGGGACTGGAAAGGGGGGTAGCTGATTACATTTCGGGAATGACAGATAATTATTGTATAATGATGTTTAAAAAACTGGTAATACCCCGTTCTTATATTCCGTTAAAATAGCTTAGGGGACGAAGCCGCTAAAAAGTTTAGCGAAAAAAGAAGGAAGTAGGGCACAAATCACGAATAGTTGGTAATTGTGTGCCGAAAATATTTTGATTATAAGGTGTTGAGAGTCGTGCCTGGGTTGATTCCGGAGGATTTTATTGATAATTTACGCGATCAGATAGAAATAGTTAGTTTTATTAAGGGTTTTGTGCCTTTAAAAAAACAGGGGCAAAACTATGTGGGACTTTGTCCTTTCCATACCGAAAAAACACCTTCTTTTGTTGTTTCACCCCATAAACAAATTTTTCATTGTTTTGGTTGTGGTAAAGGGGGCAATGTATATATTTTTGTAATGGAACAGCTTGGTCTTAGTTTTCCAGAGGCCGTGGCTTATTTAGCTAAAACTTGTGGTTTGGAAGTACCAAGTAGTAATTTAACACCTCAGCAAAGGAAACAAAGAGAACTTAGGGAAAAGTTAGTAGGGATAAATGAATTAGCGGCAAAGTTTTTTCAACAACAGTTGTGGCAAAAAAAGGCGAAGGGAGTCCAGGATTATTTAAAAAAACGCGGTCTAAAAAAATCAGTTTGTCAAGATTTTTTATTGGGATATGCCCCAGATGACTGGGGAGAATTAACAAATTATTTATTAAGCAAAAAAATTGCTCCCCAAGATTTAATCAGTTTGGGTTTAGCTGTGCGAAATCCTCAAGGTCATCTTTATGACCGTTTTAGAAATCGTTTAATTTTTCCTATAGGGGATGCAGGGGGCAGAATTATTGGTTTTGGAGGAAGAGCATTAGATGATTCTCTACCCAAATACTTTAATTCTCCGGAAACACCTTTGTTTAATAAAGGTGAGCAATTATATGGTTTACATCAGGCACGCGGTTTTTTACGCAATAAAAATCAAGTTATTTTAACAGAAGGTTATTTGGATGTTATAACTGCTCATCAATATGGTTTTTCACAGGTTGTAGGAATATTAGGTACTGCTTTAACGGAAAAACAAGCAAGATTATTAATGCGTTATACTTATAACTTTATTTTTTGTTTTGATGCTGATTCCGCCGGCAGTCAGGCTACTTTACGTGGTTTAGATATTGTTCAACAGTTAGGTGTTAAAGCAGCTGTAATAATCATGCCACAGGGATTAGATCCCGATGATTTTTTACGTAAAGAGGGGCAGACTAAATTTAATCAATTAATTGAGCAGGCTTTGCCAGCTTTTGAATATAGATTATTAAAATTAACGGAAAAATATAAGCAAGATACGTTGGAAAATAAAATTCAAATTATGCAGGCTTTGATCCCCGTACTTTTAAAAATAAAAAGTCCCATTGAAAGGGAAGGTTATCTGCGTTTATTAGCTGAACGGTTTTCTTTTTCGGAAAAAGCAATTTATGCGGAAATTAAGAAATATCAGCAGGGTCTTTTTCAAAAGGACGAAGAAGCAGCTGAAGAAAAAAGAGAAATTTCGGGAAAGGAAAAAGCTCAGTGGGGATTATTGCGCTTGGTTTTAAATAAACCGGAACTACTTAATGAAGTAGAAAAGTTTGGTGGAGCGGAATTGTTTTTTAAACCGCTTTATAAGGAAATCTATAAGTTAAATTATTTATTACGTCAGGCTGGTCATAATATAAAAGTTGAGGATTTAATTACTCACTTGAAAAACAAAGCAGCCCAGGAATTAGTTGCCGAGATTATGTTGTCAGATGAACCTCTGCAAAATGAACAAAAGTTTTTAAAGGATTGTTTACTAACTTTAAAAATAGAGTTGGTTAATCAAAAAATACAGGAAAAACAGTCTTTAATGGTTGGTTATGAAAAACAAGGTGAAGTGACAAAATCTCTGGAATTAATGGCTGTGATTCAAAAAATGATTAAAGAAAGACAAAAAATGGTGTCAACCCTGGCGAAGGGGGGGAATATTCTTGAAGAATGAACATGAATTTGTAGAATTAAAAATAGCGGATTTAAAATTGGATGAAGTTGAACAGTTAATTGAGGAGGGCAAAAAAAAGGGAGTACTTACTTATAAAACCATTATGGAGATCCTGGAAGATGTAGAATTAGATTCCGATCAGATTGATGAATTATATGAGCACCTCAATTCACTTGGTATTGAAATTATTCCGGATAATACCGATATTGAGGATTTAGATGCTGATGAAACTGCGGAAAAAGAAGAAGAAGATGATGATGATGAAAAAATAGACCTTTCCGTACCCGAAGGGGTGGGCATAGATGATCCTGTGCGTATGTATTTAAAAGAAATAGGAAGAGTTGATCTGTTGACTGCTGAGGAGGAGGTAGAATTAGCTAAACGAATGGAAGCCGGGGAAGAGGAAGCCAAAAGACAGTTAGCGGAAGCAAATTTAAGATTGGTGGTTAGTATTGCCAAACGTTATGTAGGCCGCGGTATGCTCTTTCTTGATTTGATTCAGGAAGGTAATTTGGGTTTAATTAAAGCTGTGGAAAAATTTGATTACCGTAAAGGCTATAAATTTAGTACTTATGCCACTTGGTGGATTCGTCAAGCTATCACTCGGGCTATTGCTGATCAGGCACGTACAATACGTATCCCAGTGCATATGGTGGAGACGATTAATAAATGGGTAAGGGTATCTCGTCAACTTCTTCAGGAATTGGGACGCGACCCTACACCGGAAGAAATAGCAGAAGAAATGGGTATTACTGTGGAAAGAGTTAGAGAAATTATTAAAATTGCTCAAGAACCTGTTTCTTTGGAAACTCCAATTGGTGAAGAAGAAGATAGTCATTTAGGTGATTTTATTGAAGATGAAGATGCACCTGCCCCGGCCGAAGCGGCTTCTTTTATACTTTTAAAAGAACAATTGGAAGAGGTTTTGGAATCATTAAGTCCGCGTGAGGAAAAGGTTTTGCGATTACGTTTTGGTTTAGATGATGGTCGAACCCGTACTTTAGAAGAAGTAGGGCAGCAATTCGGGGTAACTAGAGAAAGAATTAGACAAATCGAAGCTAAGGCTTTACGCAAATTGCGGCATCCCAGCCGCAGTCGCAAGTTAAAGGATTATTTAGATTAAAAATGGGAAATATCGGCAGAATACTAGCCGATATTTTTTTTCTATTGTGCGAATACTCATAAAGTGGTACAATAGATTATAATAGTTAGTAACCAATATATTTTAGAAAGGATTTGAGTTAAACGATAAAATTTTAGATAAGGGGGTTAAGTTGGTGACTGATGAAAAGAAGAGAGGTATAAAAGCATTGAAGAAGTCGGTTTATAAGGTTGTTTTCGGATTTAATGATTTTATAAATGAAAGTATTGAGTTTCCTGCGGATTATTACGAATCCACACCTGATTTAAAGGCTAATCTGACTAAATTTGTTGGTGCTTTAGAAAAAATTAGGGCTAAATATGATCAGACACCGGATAGTAAGCAGTTAGCAGAGGATGAAGTTAGTTTAGCAAATTGTATTTGTCATTTTAGGGCCGGTAATTATTCGTTGGAGTTACTGGAAAAAGCGGTAAAACTAGAAGGGATTTATGGTACGCGGTGAGTCACAGTTAATGGGCGAATTGGCTGAAAAATGTATGTAGCCATACCATCTACGGTGCGGACAATCTTGGCCGCGAAATTAGCTAATATTGGCGAATCTCGTGAGCGTGTTCAGTTAGATTCAGTAGAACGTGAACGTGAATAAGAAATGAGGTAGTTTAATGAAAAAATTAACCGGATCTGAGGAAATAAATTATGGGTTAGAAAATTTAATCAGAAATGTGGAAGAATTGCCTGTTTATTTAGAGGTAAAGGATTTATAAAAAAATAGTTTTTGGAAACCTTTACGAAGGGTTGTGGAAAGGAAATTTCATGGAAATCTTCTTTCTGATGTTTTTAGTCATTTAATGTTAATGCCTAAGGTTGAAGAAGCCTGGTATGAAGGATGTGATTCGCGGTACCTTAATTTAAAGGAAGAAAAATTAAGTTGGGGTTGGTTAAACCATCGCTTTAATCTTTATAAAATACAAGGGAAAATTGAGCTGAATGAGAAAATAGCTCAGGATAAAATTCAACAAATAAATAAAGTTTTTGATCCTATTTTAAAAAAAATAAAGCGTGATTATGAATGGGAAAAAGAGCCGGAAAAAGCGGCAAAACTATTTGCTGAATATCAGCGGATGCAAGCGTCAAAAGTTGAATTGCAAAAGAGAGTAGAAAAATGGCTTGCTCTTGGTTGGGTGGTACTTTATGCACAACATAATATTCCTGCACGACAGTTACTTACTGAACTAACTAATGTAAATAAAATTTATTATTTTCAGCATCATAATCAAGAGAGTATTCGCCAAGTTATTAAAGAATTGTCTGAGTTGGAAAAACCTTATGAAAAATATAATGGAGGCCGTGGTCTAAAAGCCTTGGAAGAAATTAAAGGAGAAATTAATCATTGGCTGCAAGTTCGGGGAGTAGCCCCGGTAGAATTTTCGGGATTTAAGGAAATATCCGGGGAAAATAGAGAATCTATGCAAGAACGTCTTGAACAGATTGAAGATGCTACAGATAGGTGTAAAATTAACCTTGACCTAGGAGAAAAGTTGTTGTAAAATAATAAGTGCTTCTGTAAAGGCTTCATGGGCCTATAGCTCAGCGGTAGAGCCACCGGCTCATAACCGGTTGGTCCCTGGTTCGATCCCAGGTGGGCCCACCATTAAAGGGCGATTAGCTCAGTTGGGAGAGCGCCTGCCTTACAAGCAGGATGTCGGCAGTTCAAGTCTGTCATCGCCCACCAGAAATGTCTTCTTAAAGGAGTTGACACCTTAGTCGACTCCTTTTGTGTTTTAGGGGGTGTGTATTTTGAAACTTTCCAAACGGCTTTTAGGTATAGCGAAAATGGTACCCCAAGGGGCTCAAGTAGCTGATATTGGTACTGATCATGCTTTATTGCCTTGTTATTTAATTCGGGAAAAAATAGCTGCACGGGTAATTGGGGTGGAAATAAAAAAAGGGCCTTATCAAAGGGCTAATTTAAATATTAGTAATTATAATTTAAGTTCAGAAATTGAGTTGAGATTAGGTGATGGTTTAACGGTTTTAAAACCTAGGGAAGTAGATACGGTTATTCTAGCAGGAATGGGAGGTTCACTTATTTGTCGCCTCTTGGAAGCAGCACCGCAAATAGTAACTGGGTTAAAACAGATTATTGTGCAGCCAATGAATAGGGCTAAATTGGTACGTTTTTGGTTAGCTAAAGAGGGCTGGTTTTTTGAGGCAGAGGATTTGCTTGAGGAGAATAATCATTTTTACCAAATTATTAAGGTTGGTAAAAAGGGAGCGGAAATAAATTTAAGTAATTTAACGGCTGCTTATGGCCCTTTATTATTAACAAAAAAACATCCTCTTTTAATTAATTTAATTGAAACAGATTTAAAAAGATGGCAGGAGATTGTTGGGGAATTGGCGAAAGCTAATAGCAAAGTGGCAAAAAAACGGGCTCAAGTGTACCAAAAAAGGATACAGCAATTAAAGAAATTACTAGACTGTTTAAAAGCCTAATGGGGGTGTTTTATGCTTAGACAAGAAAGGCTGTTATGGAAATTACAGGAGTTGAAAATAGCGGAAAATAAACTTTGGCAATCTGGGGAATTAAAAGCAGTAGTGGGTAAATTAAAGGAACTGCAGGAAAAAGTGAAAGAGGGCGAAAAAGAACTGCAAACACTTTTACAAATGATTGAAAGGACTGAAAAAGAGGTACATGTTTTAGAGGAGAAAAGTGGTAATTTAGCTAGGCAAATCGAAATAAATAAGGAAAAACTTTATCAGGCTAAGGGCAGTTCTTTAAAGGAACTTCTTTCTTTGCAGCAATCGGTTTTAAATTTGGAAACTGAGGGAGAAGAAACCGAAGAAAAATATTGGCAGCTTTTAAAAAAGATTGAGGCTTGTAAATCTAAAAAAGAACAATATCAAGAAATGGTTAAAGTTTGGCAGGAGGAGTTTCAGGATGGTGTTAACGAATATCAGGCAGTTAAAAATCAGGCTGGTTTAAAAATTGCGGAAATTAAAAGTAAGCAAGAGGAAATTTGCGAACAACTGTGGCCGGAAATTAGAGTAGCTTATCAAGAGGTAGAAAAACAGTATCCTTTTGATTTTGTGGCTAAATTACATCAAGGATCTTGTTTAGGCTGTTATATTGGTGTTTCCGCGGTATTAAAAAGATCAGTTGTGGAAGCTAAAAAAGTTCAGTATTGTGATCATTGTGGACGGATTCTAATAAATTATTTTTAAAAAAACACTACGTTTTTAGCGTAGTGTTTTTTAATGAGTAAGCCTATAAGCCGAGTTCTGTACCTCAAAATGAGGTGATGACCATCTGTCTGGACCGGTGATTACTCACCGGTTCTAGCGACCTTACCCGGGAGCGAAACGGGCCGTTTCATGGCTCCTCTATTCGGTCTTGCTCCAAGTGGGGTTTACCCGGCCAATCAGTCGCCTGATTGCCGGTGAGCTCTTACCTCACCATTCCACCCTTACCTGTGTGAAAAACTCACCATCGGCGGTATGTTTCTGTGGCACTATCCTCGGAGTCACCTCCACTGGATGTTATCCAGCACTTTGCCCTTTGGAGCTCGGACTTTCCTCAGATACTACCTTTCGGTACTTGTATCCGCGGTCATCCGGCTTACTCAGTATTTAAAAGTTTTAATGGGAATTTTAATTTTAGCATATTCTATAAAAAGTTGCAAGGTGAGAAAAAACTTATTTTTTGTTATGATGGAAAGTAAATAGTCCTTTTTAGGGGAGGAAAAATAGTGCTGCGATTTATAGTGGGGCGTTCTGGTTCCGGAAAAACGGAACAATGTCTGCGTGAAATAATTAAAGAATTGGAAAATAATCCGGAAGCGAATTGCATTTATTTGGTTCCGGAACAGGGATCTTTTTATGCGGAAAAAAGTCTTTTAAAATATAGTAAAAGAAGCGGGATTATGCGTGCTCAGGTACTTAGTTTTCGCCGTTTGGCTTGGCGTGTATTGCAGGAAACAGGTGGAGGTACCTTAACACCTTTAGATGAAATCGGCAGGATTTTAATTTTAAAACATCTTTTAACTAAACATCAAGAACAGTTTGAAGTATTCGCTCCAGTACTCTCTAAATCCGGTTTTTTAGAGCAATTAAATCGTGATCTTTTGGAAATGAAAAACTATTGTTTAAGTGTGGAGGAATTAGAGGAATGTTTGGGGGAATTATCTGGGGATTTGAAACAAAGACTCGCGGAATTTGTTTTTATTTATCGGGAATTTGAAAAATATACTGCGGAAAAATATTTAGATGTCAATGAACCTTTGGAATTATTGGCGGCAAGACTTTATCAGGCAGATTTCATAAAAAATACACAAATTTGGATTGACGGTTTTCATGGTTTTACACCTTTGGAATTTGCTGTGCTCAGGGAATTACTGCAGTATTGTCCACAGGTTAATTTGACTTTATGTTTAGAACCAAAATATTTACAAAAATGGCTCCCAACTACTCATCTTTTTTTTAAGCCCTGGGAAACCTATCAATATTTATTAAAAATAGCTGCGGAAATTCAGTGTCCATTAGCTGAAAGTGTTATTCTACCTATACCAGGACAGCGTAGGTTTAAAAATTGTGAGGAATTAGCTTTTTTGGAACGTAGTTTTCTGGAAACCATGCCGGTGTTTAAGGGGAAAGCTGAGGCTTTAAAGATACAGGCAAGTGCCAAGCGACAAGAGGAGGTAGAACAGGCAGCCCGTGAAATTGTTTTTCTTTGTCGTGAAAAAGGGCTGCACTATCGCGATATAGCTATTTTAGTACGTGATTTTAGTAATTATGAAAATTTATTAATTCATGTTTTGCGGGACTATGGGATTCCCTTTTTTTTAGACAAGAAAAAGGCTATGAATAATCATCCTTTGCCTAATTTAATACAAAGTGTTTTGGAGGCAATTATTAATGAATGGGATTATGATTCCCTATTTCGCAGTTTAAAAACAGATTTATGGCCAATAACTCGTTCCGAAAGTGATCTTTTGGAAAACTATTGTTTGCAGCAGGGGATCAAAGGCAGACAGTGGTGGCTGCGGAAATTTGAAGAAAAGAAAAATGAGGAAACAGATGCTCAAGTTTTGCAAGCTGGTAGTACTGTAGTAAAGCTACTTACTTTTTTACAGGCTAAGTTACTAGAAGCCAAAACTGCTCGTGAATATTGTCAGGCTTTATTTGTTTTTTTGGTGGAAATGGGGGTCCCCCAAAAACTAGAAAAATGGAGTCTGCAGGCTGAGGCAGAAGGCCAATTGGAAGAAGCTAGGATTCAGCTGCAAGTTTGGCAAAAAATATTGGAATTATTAGATCACTTAGTAGAAATTTTGGGAGATGAACCTTTAGATTTACAAGAATTTACTCAATTAATGATTAGTGGTATGGAGACCTTGGAATTGGCTCTGATTCCTCCGGGATTGGATCAGGTATTAATTGGCTCGGTTGAGCGTTCTCGTCATCCAGATTTAAAAGCTGTCCTTATTCTAGGTATTAATGAAGGAGTTTTTCCAGCTAAAATAACGGAAAGCAGTATTTTTAATGATCAAGATCGTCAGGATTTAGCTGAACGGGAACTTGTTTTGGCTCCTAGCACAGAACAGAAACTGTTTGATGAACAATTTCTGTTCTATCGGGCTTTGACTACTCCTAGTGAATATTTGGTTCTTAGTTATGCTTTAGCAGATGAAGAAGGCAGGGCTTTGGGCCCTTCTCCTTTCCTGCAGTGTTTACAATTGCTTTTTCCGGATAAGCAGTTTAAGGAGCAAGAAAGTGCTTTACAACTGATAACTTTGCCTAAACCTACTTTTAGTCATTTAGTGATTAATTTACGGCAAGCCAAGGATGGACAGGAAATTGACCCTTTATGGTGGGAGGTTTATAATTGGTATTTAAAGGAGGAAAAGAGTCGAACTTTTTTAACCAAGATGATTGAGGGGCTTTTTTATAAAGCTCGGCAGGCAGATTTAGCGGTGAAAAGCAGGCTTAAATTATATGGAAAGGAATTGCAAGTAAGTGTATCACGTTTAGAAATCTTTCAGGCTTGTCCTTTTCAGCATTTTTTAACATATGGTTTACGTTTAAAAGAACAAAATGAATATTTAGTTAGTGCTTTGGATTTAGGACATTTTTTTCACCGAGGTTTGGAAGAATTTTATTACTATTTAAAAACACATGATTTAGAGCATGGTGAACTCAGTGCGGCAGAATTAAAAGAAATTGTGGACAAAATTGTGGTTGAATTAGCACCTGTTATGCAAAATAAGATTTTTTATAGTACTGCTCGTTATCGTTATTTGATCAATAAATTGGCTAGAATTCTTTTGCGGGCAGTAATAGTTTTAGGTGAACATCACCGCAGAAGTAATTTTCGACCTTGGGGTGTTGAAATTTCTTTTGGTAAACAAGCCTCTTGGTCAGGTTTACATCTACAAATTGGTGGTACAAAGGTTGAAGTAGTGGGGCGTATTGATCGTATTGATTTAGCTGAAAATGATGGAAATGTTTATGTACGGGTAATAGATTATAAATCCGGGGAATTAGGACTTAATTTAGAAGAAATTTATTATGGTTTGAAATTACAATTACCGATTTATTTATTAGTTGCCCTACAGGAAATTTCCCAAAAATTAAAGAGGGTTACTGAACCTGCTGGTATGTTTTATTTTCCCGTTAAAGACCCTTTAATTAATACTAGAGGACCTTTGGATAAGCAGAATTTAGAGCAGGAAATCTTAAAAAACTTAAAGCTGCGCGGTTATTTATTAGAAAATCTGCCTGTGGTAAAATTAATGGATCAGGAAATTAGTGGTTACTCTGAACTACTGCCTGTTGCCATTAATAAAAAAGGTGAGTTTTATCGCAACCAAAAAAATGTTTTAAATGAGAAGGCTTGGAAAGCATTAATTAGTTATGCTGAATCTTTAGTGAAGAAAATTAGTAAAGAAATCTTATCCGGAAAAATAGGGGTTCAACCATATTATTATCGGGGGCATAAGCCATGTAATTATTGTCCTTATCCCGCGGTCTGCGGATTTGATCCTTTATTGCCTGGTTATAGTTATCGTTATTTATGGTCAAAAACAACCGCGGAGATTTGGTCGCAAATTAGTCTAGAAACGGGAGAGGAAAATGAGTAAAGTTAAGTGGACGAAAGAACAAGAAGCGGCAATTCAAACTAAAGACTGCAATTTATTGGTTTCGGCAGCAGCTGGTTCTGGTAAGACGGCAGTTTTAGTAGAAAGAATAGTTAGGCGTATTTTGGATGAACAGCAACCACTAGCTGTGGATCGTTTATTAGTGGTTACCTTTACAAATGCGGCTGCCCGGGAAATGAAAGAGAGAATTGATCTAGCTTTAACTAAATGTTTACGGGAGGATCCGACCAATGAATGGCTGCAAAAACAGCGTTTACTTTTAAATAAAGCTTTTATCTCTACAATTCATGCTTTTTGTTTAGATTTAATTCGTCAAAATTATTATCGACTTACACTACCTGATGGTTTGGCTTTGGATCCGGCTTTTTGCATTAGTGATGATGTCGAGAGTGCCCTGCTGAAAATTGAGGTTTTGGAAAATCTTTTTGAGGAAAAATATAAAATTGGTGAACCCACTTTTTTAGCTTTGGTAGAGGGGCTGGGGGGAGAAAGAGATGACCGTAATTTGCGGGAACTAATTTTAAAAATAAATAGCTTTTTAACCAGTTTGCCAGAGCCCAAATTATGGTTAAGGCAGGCGGTAGCAGTTTTTCAAGCGGCAATAACAGATCCCGAATTAAAGGGATTAAAAGATCAATTTATGGATAAAATAATTTTGGATTTGGAAGAAGCCATAATTTTAGAAGAAAGAGCCTTAGCTTTAGCTTTATTACCTGACGGTCCTCAGGAATATGCTTTAACTATTGAAGAGGAATTAAATACTCTTAAGAAAATTAAGCAAGCAGGGGATGATTTTTTAAAATATTTAGCAGCTTTTAAATTCCCCAGATTAAAAGCTTGCCGTAGTGAGGCTGATGAGTTTTTGAAGGAAGAAGTAAAGGCTTTGCGGGATCAGGCCAAAGGATTAATTCAAAATATTCAGGGGGAATATTTGCGGGCCCCTTTGTCGGAACTCATTGAGGAACAAAATGAAATGTATCCTTTAATGAAATGTTTGGCTGAATTAACAATTGAATTTGAAAAACGCTACTTTCGAAAAAAAATAGCTTTAAATGTTTTGGATTTTGCTGATCTTGAATTTTTAGCTTTGAATTTATTGGGTAAAAAAACACCAAAAGGTTGGGAACCTACTCCTTTAGCTTTAGATTTGCAAAAAAGATTTGAGGAAGTTTTAATTGATGAATATCAAGATATTAATGGGTTACAGGAAACTATTTTAACTTTGCTGGCTCGTGAAAAAAGTAATTTATTTATGGTTGGTGATGTAAAACAAAGTATTTATGGATTTCGTTCTGCTGAACCTAGTTTGTTTTTGAATAAATATAATACTTATAGTGAACAGGTGGGGAAAAAAGAAAGAAAAATTAATTTGTCCAAAAACTTTCGCAGTAGAATTAATATTGTTAAAGGAGTAAATTTCATTTTTCGTCAATTAATGAGTAAACATTTGAGTGGGCAAACATATGACCAAAAAAATGAGTTGGTTTTTGGGGCCCATTGGATGACAGAGGATGAAAAGTCTGCCTTACCCTTGGAGTTTCATCTACTGGAGACACGACAGATAGATGCTTCGGGGGATGAAGCAGATGAAGAAATTACTGCTTTGCAAGCTGAGGCCCGTTTAATTGGTCGCCGTTTGCTTGAATTACAAGATGAAGCTTTAATCTGGGATCAAAGCAAACAAGAATATCGCCAACCTGAATTTCGTGATATAGTTATTTTATTAAGAATGATGCATAATACTGCTCCTGTTTTTTTAGAAGAATTTCAAAAATTGGGTATTCCCGTTTATGCTGAAATCGGCAGTGGTTATTTTGCTGCTCGAGAAGTGCAAATAATGATGGCCTTATTAAAAATTATTGATAATCCCTATCAAGAAATTCCTTTAGCTGCAGTTTTGTTTTCTCCTCTAGTAGGTTTAAATGCTGAAGAAATGGTAAGTTTGCGTACCGTGGAGGAGCAGTGTCTTTTCACGGCTTTAAATCTCGCCCGGGAGCGGGTAAGAGGAGAATTGGGAAATAAGGCTGAGGTTTTTTTAGAAAGGTTGGAAAAATGGCGTACCTTTGCTCGGCGTAATTCTGTGGTGGAATTATTAGGTCTTTTATATCAAGAAACCGGTTATTATGATTATGTGGGTAGTTTACCAGGTGGAAAACAGAGACAGGCAAATTTGCGGGCCCTTTTGGAACGGGCCAAACAATTTGAGCAAACCACATTAAAAGGATTGTTTAATTTTTTGCGTTTTTTAAAACGATTGGCTGATTCGGGTAGTGATTTGGGAACAGCTAAGGCTTTGGGGGAAAATGAAAATGTAGTGCGTTTAATGAGTATTCATCAAAGTAAAGGTTTAGAATTCCCTATAGTTTTTTTGGGCTGTTTGGGAAAACAATTTAATTTTAGAGATTTAAATGAGGATCTTTTAATAGATCGTGATTTGGGTTTGGGTCCGGTTTGGGTTAATCCGGAAGCAAGATTAAAATATCCTACACTAGCAAAATTGGTACTTGCCGATAAAATTAAAGCAGAAATGCTAGCTGAAGAAATGCGTATTCTTTATGTAGCCATGACTAGAGCAAGGGATAATTTAATTTTAGTGGGTGTAGTCAAGGATCAAAAAGAGATGATACGTAAATGGCAGCGGTTAATTAATCCTAGGCAAAAGTCTTTGCCGGTTAACACTATTTTGCAAGCACGTACACCTTTGGATTGGTTAGGTCCCTCTTTACTTAGACATCCGGTTGCTAAAAAAATTAGTACCTGTCAATTAAATGATGCTTCACATTGGCAGCTTAAATGCTGGTCACTTTTTGATTTGGATATACCGGAAAAAGAAAAAAAGGTTGATTATCAAGTAGAATTAAACCAGGTAAAAAAATTACTTCCGTTGAATAAGGGTTTTGTTGGTAAAACGGTGGCAAGTCGTTTAAATTGGGTTTATCCTGAACCTGTTTTAGCGAATTTACCTAGTAAATTGTCGGTAACGGAAATCAAGAATCGCTATTATTTATTAATTGGGGAACAAGAACATTGTGATTCATTGTTTACGCAATATTCTTTTGCTCAGCGGCCCCGTTTTTTACAGAAAGAAGGGCTTACCCGGCGTGAAAAAGGTACTGCTTTACATTTAGTAATGCGTTATTTGGATTTTGCAAGGGCGACTACTTTGTCTTTAATCACGACACAAATAAAAGAAATGGTGGAGCGGCAGTTGCTAACTGACCTACAGGCAAAGGCGGTAGATAAAAAAGCAATTCTCGAATTTGTATATTCACCTTTAGGTAAAAGAATAAAGCAGGCTGAGAAACTGCAAAGGGAAGTGCCTTTTATGTTTACTCTGCCTGCCGAGGAATTGTATCCAGAGGCCCGGCCATTTCCCGGGAAAACAATAACCGTACAGGGAACTGTTGATTGTCTTTTTAAAGAAGGAAATCAACTTGTTTTGGTGGATTATAAAACTGATCGAGTTGAAAAAGAGGTTTTATGTAAACGTTATCAAGTACAAATGGATCTGTATGCCCGGGCTTTAAGTGTTATTTTGGAATTGCCTATTAAGGAAAAAATATTGTATTCCTTTTATTTACAAACCCCTTTAAAAATATAAATTTATGTATTTAAGTTTACTGAATTGGGACAATATGTTATAATTATTGGAGAATAGGATGAGGTTGTGAAAACATATCGGGGGGCCTGTAAAAAGGGCAAGATTTGAAAAGGTGGATAAAAATAAAGGGGGGAAATTAGGAGTGGGGTTGTGGGAAAATATTAAATCAAAATTGACGGGGACGGAAAAGAATAATTATGATTTGCGATTAAAAGAGGTTATTAAAAAAATGGAAGGCCTACCCATTTATTTCAGTGAACATGATTTTCGGGGAGGAAATTTTACAGATATCGCCGCACTTATTCAGCGACCACTTGCTGACAAGGAAAAATTAAAAGAAGCTGCAGAAAAAGATAGAACTATGGGTAATAAACATATTGCCCGGGATAAAATTTGGGAAATTGATCATGAATTTAATCCTCTATTATCGGAAATTAGGGGTGTTATTGCTAATGAACCAGATCAACAGAAGGCGGAAAAATTGGTAGAAGTTTATGAAAAAGTGCGTCAGGTTAGGGATGACTACGAAAAAAGAGTAAATGCATGGCAGGAGTTGGGTGAACAGTTAATCAGTAGTGAATATCATGGTACACCCATTACTGAAACATTTGAGAAGCAATTATCAAGATTATATGAGTTGGAAGAAAAGTATAGTGTTCATAATAATGATGGTGGATTAAAAGCTCTTAAACGGGCTATAGATGAAATTGAAAAAAATATACAACCACGTGTTCAAGATTATTACCAAGGAATCGAAAATGTAAGAAGTGAAAAAGGAGAAAGAGAAAGTACTATAGAAGAACGCGATGAGCGTTGATTTTGTTGAAACTTTGTTTTATAATTAAAATAATTTAATAGTTCCTTCGGGGAGAGGTGAAATTCCTTACCGGCGGTAAAAGCCCGCGAGCCTTTTAAGGTTGATTCGGTGTAATTCCGAAGCCGACAGTTATAGTCTGGAGGGGAGAAGGAGGGGGATCTGATGATGTTTATTATTAATTAACCCGAGGGATATCCCTTGGGTTTTTTGTTGTCTTAAAAAAGAAGGAGGAGAAAGACTAATGAATACAAAAAAACTAGTTCGGATTGCCGTGTTAACAGCTGCGGCAATATTATTAATGCACACTATCTTTTTTCCCATACCCCCTTTTCCCAACTTTTTAACCTATGATCCTGGTGATATTCCGGGACTGTTGGCTACTTTTGCTTGGGGACCATTGGGTGGGCTCTTGGTACAATTTTTAAAATGCACACTTGGTTATTTTTTGGGAGCCTCCAAGGCAGGTGCTATTGGTATGGCGGCTAACTTTGTTTCTGGGGGAACCATGGTTTTAATTGCCGGTATGGTTTATCAACAGCATAAAACATTAAAAAGGGCGATTTTAGCTTTAGTTTGTGGGGCCGTTGCCGCAGCCTTGATAATGGCCTTGGCTAATTATTTTGTCTTTTTTCCATTATGGGGTTTTCCCACAACTGGTGCTTTGACCTTAATTGTTAAAGTAGTTTTTCCGTTTAATTTGGTGAAGTATAGCATTTCTTCACTAGTTACCTTTTTAATTTATAAACGTACTAAGAGATTTTTCGTTGAAGAGGCTTGACGGAATTTGTTAGGCATGTTAACTTAAGGTGCAACATAAAATTTAATAGGTAATAGGTGCCCTTTAAAAAGGGAGAATAGGGAAGCGAGTGCAAATCTCGAACGGACGCGCCACTGTAAGTGGGAATAAAGTTTTCTTACCACTGGTTAATCTCGGGAAGGTAAGAAAAGTAAGCAGCCACAAGTCAGGAGACCTGCCTATTACAGCCACTAAAAACCTTCGCGAAAGAGGTTAAAATATAAGTATGCCTTAGTATTTCTTTCATGAAGTACTAAGGCTTTTTTTTACAATTAAGGAGGGTAAAAAATGCAGAAAAAATACAGCAAAAAAATTATCTTTATACTACTTTGTGGGTTGTTATTTTTAGGGATGAACCAAATTACTTTGGCTTTTGATAATTTGGCTCAGCAGGCGATTAGTAATAATTATAGTTTTTATCAGGAAGGGAAAGCAGTAGATGGCACCTGGGGTAATTTTACTGCTTTTGATGGTTATTTACTTTCTAAGGCAGGTGTAAATATTGAGGCTTGGGAGCGGGAAGATACAAATTTTAAAAAAGAATTACAAGAATTAATTGCGGAATCATTAAATGAAAAATCTGCAGCAGCGAAAAAAATTGTCGAAGGATATTTATTAGCTAAGGAATGGGCTGAGGAGGAATTGGCTGAGCAATTATGGGGGCTTTTACAAAAAAAACAAGTAGAACAGGCCAATGGCTCTTTCGATAATCAGGTTTATAGTGATTTAGCTGCTTTTGCTTATTTAAGCCGGGCTGGGCTAGGTACAGAATTAGAAGTGGAAAAAATACTTGTTTATCTACTTGAAACACAAGACTCGCAAGTAAAGGCTTGGCCGGAAGGTGCTTTTCAGGATTTACAGGCTACCGCCCAAGCTATACAGGCCTTGGGTTATTTTGGGGAATTTACTGAAGATGAAGAATTAAAGTTAAGGGTAAAAGAGGCCATCACTACAGGTCTTTTTTGGTTAAAAGAAAGGCAAAAACCTAATGGCAGTTTTTTGGATGAAGCTGGATTTGATGATCCTTTAATTGATAGTGTGGAAGTACTTTTAACTTTGCAGCAGCTAGATCTTGAGCCTTGGTTAAGTGTTGCTGGATATAATGTCTTGGATTTTTTACGGGAACAAGCATTACAAGGGATTAATACTATGGCTAGTAATACTTGGGCACTGGAGGCAGCACTTTCATTAGGTGTAGAGCCTGCTTCGGAAATGGCACTTGGTTTAAACATGTCACAAGAGAATATTCAATTGGCTGTAGGGGAGAAAGCTTTATTTGTCGTAGAAGCTATTTTTATTGATGGAACTAAAAAGGAGGTTACTCAAGAGGCGGAATGGTTCCTTGAACAAAAGGAAATTGCTCACTTGGAAAAAACAAGTGAGGGTGTATGGGTAACTAGAACAGCCCCTGGCTATTTTCAAATTAAAGTAGTTTATCAAAGTTTAAGTAAAAATTGTGGAGTAAAATTGATTAACGTTTTTCTGCGGATTGAAGGTCCTCAGACTACCATTTTACCCACTAAAGAAATTACGGTACCGGCAGATGCCAATTATTTAGATATTTTACATAGTGGTGCTGAGGAATTCGGTTATCAAATAGAGATTGGTGAAAGTGGTTTTTTGGAAAAAATTAATGGCCAAGGCAGTCCTGATTTTTATTGGTTAATAGTGCCTTATCGAGAAATTTATCAAACTGGTGATAGTTTGGTTCTTTCGGGGAATGGTTCCACAAATTTAGGTGAAATAATTTTGGAGACCGCGGAAATTAAAGCAAATAACCGGGTAAAGTTAAGGGTTATTTATGAGGATGGTGAACCGGTAAAGGAAGCCTTGGTAACTTATTATTCCGCCGAAAAGCCTTTCGAGGTAGTAACTGCTGGTTATACGGATCAGGTGGGTGTAATTGAATTCAAAATTAAAAATAAAGGTACTTATTTTATAACGGCTGAAAAACCTAATGTTGATTTTGTTGCGGATAGTGGTTTGGTAAGGACGCCTCCTGTGCAATTACTGGTTGAGGAAAAAAGTCAAAGTAAGCCGCGTGAAGATCAGATAACAGTAAAGATGCTGATTACGGGAAAAAATCGAGAATGTCTTTTTTTCGGAAAAGTGACTTTGAATAAAGGAGAAACATCGGTTTTTGAGGCTTTACTTAAAACAAAACTTCCTTATGAAGGTGACTATACTTTTATTACTTCTATAGCTGGACAAAGGAACCAAGGTTTAAATGGTTGGATGGTAAAAGTAAATGGAGATTTTATTCTTACTTCCATTGGGAGCTATTATTTAAAAGAGGGTGATTTTGTTGAATGGTTATATAGTTTGACACCTGAAAACAAAATAAAGCCAGAAAAGAAATTACCACCACAAGAAGAAATTAGCCAGATTTGGCATACAGAGGTGCCCTTGGTAATAGAAGTTTTGGAGAAAGAGGTTAGTGGTGCTTTTAAAGCAATTGGATTTCCCCAAATTAAAGTAAGTGGGGAAAATACAAGTTTTACGAAACCAGTGGCCCTAACAATTGATTTAGCCCGGGATGAATTAAAGATTAGCGAAGGAGCCCTGCTTTGCGGTATTAGGTATGAAAAGGATGTCAGGGGTAATTGGTATCCGGTAAAATTGGGGGGAGTATATGATTCTGTTCGGAAAAGCTTTCTTTTTTTAATCGATAAACCGGGAATTTATAGTCTGGTTGAAGTGTCTGAATTACGGGAAATAGTTATTGAGGGGGAAAAAGCGGTAGTGATAGTGAATAATCAGGAAGAAGAGATAGAGGTCTCCTTTTATCAGGCAAAAGGTACTTTTTTTCTACCCCTGCGTTTTATAGCGGAAAAAATGGGTGCTGAGGTGGTTTGGCAAGCAGAGACCAAAATGGTTGAAATGCATTTTGCTGAGGAGTCGTTTCGCTTAGTGGTAGGCAAAACAAGTGAGCGCCTCCCTATAGCTGCGGAAATTAAAGAGGGCAGAACGTTTGTTCCGCTAGACTATTTTGCAAATTATTGGGGTATCCGGGTGCTTTGTTGGCCTGAGGAAGCTAAAATTGAGTTGGTAGCATAGGGGGAATGTTTGATGTCTAATAAACGAATATTTGCTTTGCTGCTCTTAATACTTTTGTTTTTATTTACGGCCTGTACGCCTAAAGCAGAACCAGTTTTAATTGAAGAAGAAAAAATAATAGTTGTGGAGGAACCAAAAAAAGAGGAAGTAGAGCCATCTGCAGATTTTTTTACTTTGTTAATTACACGTGATTATGGTCGTACTATTTTGGAGGAGCGGGAAGTATGTGCGGAAAATAAGGCAGTGTTAAATATACTACATGAAATTTTCCCTGGTGAAATTGAAACAGCTTATGGGGGCAGCTATTTATGCGGTATTAAAGATTTAAAAGCCACTAGGGGATATGATTGGTTTTTTTATGTTAATGGTCTTTTTGCCGATGTGGGGGCTTTAGACTATTTTCCCACTGTGGGTGAAAAAATATGGTGGGATTATCACCAATGGCAAATACAGCACAGTGCTAATGCCCTAATTGGCTGTTATCCTGAACCTTTTTTACATGGTTATCAGGGCAAAATAAAGCCGACGAAAATAGTTTATACCCCCACCCAAAAGGCAAAAGCCTTTGAATTGCTGGATTCTTTAAAATCATTAGGAGTTCAAGAAATAGATAGTGAAATATTTGCTGCTGAATTTACTCCTCATCAAGGACCGCGGCTAGTTATTGGTAAGTGGTCTGATTTAGAAAATAATAATTATTTACAGCAATTAAATCAAGGTTTTCAAAAAAATGGTTTTCTACATTTTACAGGGGCAAGTCTCCATTTGTATGATTATCAGGGCGAAAAATTAAAAGAATTAAGTGGAGAGGTGGGGGTAATTGTGGCTTTTGCTGCCAAAGCAGCTGATTGGGCACCACTATGGTTAATTAGTGGTCTTAATGAAAAGGGTGTAGAAAAAGCTTGTAATTTATTAATTAATACACCAGAAAAAATTAAGGGTTGGGGGGGAGTCGTTCTTTTTGATGATGGACTCCTGTCTTTACCTCTTTTAAATTAGGGTAAAAGAATGTTAAAACCAACGGCAAATTTTGAATTTCATCCTTTGGTTATTTTGCTTTACTTAATTAGTGTCATTTTTTTGGCACTTCTCTTTAATCACCCTTTATTTTTATTGGTTCTTTTTTTTAGTATAGTTGGTGTCAGCTGTTTTTTCGGTTGGGGAAAAGCCTGTCTGAATTATTTAAAATTAAGTGGGGGACTCTTTTTTTTAATTGTGCTTTTTAATTTGTTTTTGGTGCGTACTGGTAGTACGGTATTATGGATGGGTCCGCGTCTACCTGGTTGGGGAAAACTGTTTATTACTTGGGAAGCATTTGTTTATGGAATTGGGATGGGACTAAGATTATTAATTATGATTAGTGTTTTTTGTTGGTTTATCTTTGTTTTGGAAACTGACCGCTTGGTACAATATTTGGGAATGGGACATTTAAAAATTGCCCTTATTTTGGGACTGGCTCTGCGTTTATTTCCGTTAATGTATGCTGATTGGCTGCGAATTATTGAAGTACAGCGTACACGCGGACAGGAACTGCAAAAAGGAAAAAAAAGGGAAAAAATAAGACAATTACTGCCCAGTTTAAAAATTTTTTTGTTATCTAGTTTGGAAAGAGCTTTTCAATTGGCTGAATCTCTGCAAATGAGAGGTTATGGTTTAGGTAAAAGAAGCAATTATCGAGTTCCTAAATGGAGGAAAGAGGATAAAATTATGTTCTTTTTTATGTTTGGGGGGTTAGTTTTTAGTTTATGGTTAATTGCTAGCGGGCAAGCTCTTTATCACTATTATCCCACTTTGCAAAGTATTGGTAAGATAGAAATAGGGGGAGCCTTAATTTTAGGCTTTTGTTTTTTAATTCCGGGGTTGTTAAATTGGGGGTGGAAAAAATGGTCAGTTATCAAGTAGTAGATTTAACCTATTATTATCCAGAGGCCCAAGAGGCGGCTTTGAAGAAAATAAATTTGGACATTATGACTGGGGAATTTGTGCTTTTATTGGGTAGTTCAGGAAGTGGAAAGTCGACGCTGGTTCGTGCTCTAGCTGGTTTGGTACCTAAGTTTTATGGGGGTAGTATTAAAGGGGATGTTTATTTGGAAGGTCAAAGGTTAAGTACTTGGAAAAGAAAAGCCCTACTTTCTAAAATAGGGCTGGTTAATCAGGATCCGGAAAGTCAATTGATTTTTAGTCAGGTGGAACAGGAATTTGTTTTTGGCATGGAAAATTTGGGATTAAGTGTAGAGCAAATGCGAAAACGGCTTTGGGAGTTAAGCACCTTTTTTTCACTTACTGATTATTTAAATCGGAAAACCACCGTTTTATCCGGTGGTTTAAAACAAAAGCTAGTTTTGGCTTCTGTTTTAGCCGTTCAACCGGAAATTTTAATTTTAGATGAACCTACCTCACAATTGGACTCTTTAGCCGCTGAACAGATTTTAACTTTTATCCGTAAGTTAAATGAGGAATTGGGTATGACCATTATTTTAATCGAACAAAAACCGGAAAGATGTTATCATTTGGCAGACCGAATTTTAATTATGGAAAAAGGTGAAATTATTCAAAATGAAACCTGTGGGCAAAGGTTAGCCCAGTGGTCAGTAAAGCATAAAAAATTATTTTTGCCAATCATACCACATTTATTTGCCAAATGTGGTTTTTGGGAAATCCCCTTAAGTGTAAAAGCCGGAAGACAATTATTAAGTCCCTTATTAACAGAAACTGCACCTTTATTCCCTAAGGAAAGTGTTAAAAAAAAGATGGTCACCGCTGAGAAGCCGCTTTTAAGGATTGAAAATCTGTCTTATCATTATGATCATGGTCTACAGGTATTAAATAATGTTAATTTAGATTTGTTTCCCGGGGATTTTTGGGTTTTATTAGGGGAAAATGCTGCCGGGAAAACGACACTTTTAAAACTAATTCGCGGTTTGTTAACACCTACCCAAGGTAAAATTTATTATTTAGAAGAGGAAATTGGGACTCGAGCATTGGAAAAATGGGCTGCTGAAATTGGTTATCTATCACAATATCCAGGGGATTATCTTTTTCAGTCAACAGTACGTGAGGAGTTTGAGTTTTCTTTGTTTAATTTACGAAAGTCATTAGGGGATAAAGTAGATTTTTATTTGGAAAAATTGGGTCTTAGTAAATTTGCCGATGGTTATCCCCGTGATTTAAGTGTGGGGGAAAGACAGTTAACTGCTATAGGAACCGTTTTGGTCAGTGAGCCTAATTTAATTTTGTTAGATGAACCCACGCGGGGACTTGATTATCAGGCAAAGGCAGTTTTGGGTAAATTGCTTTGGGAATTATCCGCGGAGGGAAAAACTATCTTTATGGTAACCCATGATTTAGAATTTGCTGCTGAATATGCTACAAAAATTGCTTTGTTATCACAGGGTAAAATAGTTAGTTGGGGTGAGAAAGCAGCAGTATTTAAAGAAATGCTTTTTTTTACACCTCAATTGATAAAATTATTTCGTAATATGGTATCAGAACCACCACTTACCTTTCAGCAGGGTTATCAGTTATTGGAGGGATTGAAAAATGCTGTTCACGAAAAAAACATTTAGGACAATCTTTTTTTGGGGCCTTTTAGGATTATTATTAATTTTTCCGAGTAAAACTGAAGGGGTCTGTCAACAAGTTGAAATGGGGATTAATTATTTAACTGCACTACAGAATTCTGATGGGGGTTTTCCCTTGGAAAAGGGATTGCCTAGTAGTCCGGAAGTGACTGATTGGGTAGTAATGGCTTTGGCAGCGGCTGGTGAAGAAATTGACAGTAAAACTTTAACTTATTTAGCTAAGGAGAGGCCTTTGACATCAATAACTGATTATGCCAGAACTATATTGGCTTTAACGGCTATAGGTGAAAAGGAAGAATTAAGTGAAGAGCTTAGATGTTGGCAATTGTCTAGTGGGCAATTTGCTAGAAAGGAATTTGCAGAAACAGAATTAGTCAATGGGCATTTATGGTCAGTTTTGGCTTTGGTTAGTGCTGGGAAAGCAATTCCGGAAAAAGAAAAGGCTTTAAACTGGTTAGTGGCACAGCAAAATGAAGATGGTGGTTTTGCTTGGGCTGTGGGAGGGGACAGTGATCCCGATAGTACCGGAATAGCTTTGAGTGCTTTAGCCATATTAGGTGTGGAGAAGGAGGCAATTGTAGTGCAGCGGGCTTTGGAATATTTAAAAAGTCGGCAAACCCTGACTGGAGGGTTTGCTTGGTGGGGGGAGGAACCTAATACAGCTACTAATGCTTGGGTAATTCAAGGTTTAATTGCTATTGGTGAAAATCCTATTGGGGACAAATGGTTAGCTGCAGGAAAAAGCCCTAGGGATCATTTAATTGCTTTACAAAATGAAGATGGTTCTTTCCAATGGATGGAAGGGGTTAATTCTTCTACAGTATTAATGACGGCATATGCCTTAGTAGGATTAACCGATAATTTTTATCCGGTTAATGTGGAGTTGACGAAAAAGACTTTTTCGTTAGCAAATTTTAAGGAATTTCTTTTGCACACTTTTCAGGTGTGGAAAAAAGGGTTGAATTTAGGATGAGTGGGGCCATTATTGCTTTAGTATGTTTACTTTTTTGTCTGGGCACGGTTTTCTATAATTTTGAAAAAAAAGTGGTTACAGCTCAGGAAATTGCACTATTGGCTACAATGACTACTTTAGCGGCTCTTTTTCGCCTGCCGTTTGCCTTTTTTCCTAACCTACAACCTACAACTTTCTTAGTAATGATTACAGGTTATGTTTGGGGCAGTCAAAAAGGATTTTTAGTAGGTGCTTTGGCTGCACTAGTTTCTAATTTTTTTCTGGGACAAGGCCCTTGGACTCCATGGCAAATGTTAGCTTGGGGTTTATGTGGTGCTTTGGCCGGAATTTTGGGAAGAAAAGCGGTAGATTATAATTCAAAAAAGTTTGCTTGGTTAGCTTTCTTTTGTGGTTATTTATTTGGTTGGTTGATTAATTTTTGGCACTGGTTGGCTTTTATTTATCCATTAAATTTAAAAACTTGGTTAGTGGTTTGTTTGGCCAGTTTTCCGTTTGATACTATCCATGCTTTGGGAAATTTAATGTTTTCTATAATTTTGGGACCATTATTTTATCCAATTTTAAAACGATTTCGGCAAAAATTTAAAATCGAATTTCTTTAACAACTGTGATAATATGTTTATATAAGGGGGCGTGAGCAGTGAAAATAGGTTTGGTAGGATTGCCTTTAACAGGTAAAACGACCTTTTTTAATCTTTTAACAAATAGTCAAGCGGAAACAGCTGCGGGAAAAATGGTTACCAATTTGGGTACGGCAAGGGTACCTGATCCAAGAATAGATTTTTTAAGTAAATTATATCAACCGCGTAAAACAATTTATGCTCAAATTGATGTAGTCGATTTGGCTGGTTTAATGATTAGTGGTGAACAGCAAAAATCAAGTGCAGCAAAGTTTTTACATGATGTGCGTTCCTGTGATGCTTTGGTACATGTTTTAAGAACCTTTACTAATCGAGAAGTAGTACATGTGGCCGGTGAAATTAATCCACAGCGTGATTTAGAAACAGTAGAAATGGAACTTTTGTTTGCTGATATGGAATTAATAGAAAAAAGGAAAGCTAGAATCTTGGCTGGTAAAAAAATCAAAGAAGCGGAAAAATTAGAATTGGAATACTTAGATAAATGTTATGCTTTTTTGGAAACAGGAGAATTTATTGGTGATTCAGATTTATCTTTAGAGGAGCGGGCTGCTCTAAAAAATTATGCTTTTCTTACGGAAAAACCTCGTTTGGCTGTAGTTAATTTGGATGAGGAACAATTTAGGAAAAAGGAGTATCCTCAGCGTCAAAAATTGATGGAAATATGTCAGGAAAAGGGAATACGTCTTTTGGAAATTTGTGCTCAAATGGAATGGGAAATTAGTGAATTAAGTACTACAGATAAAAAATTGTTCATGGAAGACCTAGGTTTAACCGAGACGGGGATTGAGCTTTTGGCACGTCATGCCTATGAACATTTAGGTTTAATTCCTTTTTTCACGGTAGGTGAGGATGAAGTAAGGGCCTGGACAATAGCTAAAGGCACTACAGCTAAAGTAGCAGCTGGAAAAATTCATTCTGATATTGAACGTGGTTTTATTCGAGCGGAAGTGGTAAAATTTAATGACCTGAAGAGATTAGGGCAGATGAGTCAAGTAAAGGAAAAGGGGCTTTTCCGTCTAGAAGGTAAAAATTATTTAGTTGAGGATGGTGATATTATTAACTTCCGTTTTAATGTTTAAAAAGTAATCGGAAAAGTTAATTCCTAAACGGGGGGTTTTTATGACAGAAAAAAAGACTTTTCGAATTGCGGTTGGTTGTCCAAGTTTTGAATCAGTAAGATTTGTGCAAGGGATTGTATTAGGTAATGTTTCTTCCCGTAATTTAAACTTAAAGTGTAATTACTGTAATCATTGGCGAAAGGGATGTTGTGAGCTTTTTTTGGCTAAAAGGTAAATATTGATATTTTTCCCGGCAGGAGAACACCTTGCTTTTGTCGAACATAATATTAAACTATAGAAGTCAAAGGGAGGATCTGCTATGTTAACTAGGGAGTGTGCAGGTGGTGTGGTTTTCACTGACAACAAAGTGTTTATCCTGAAAAATGACAAAGGAGAATGGGTTTTACCTAAAGGTGTGGTTCGTAATAAACAATTAGCCTTGGACGTTGCCTTGGAAAGAGTGAAATATGAAGGTGGTGTCAAGGCTAATGTTATTTCACCAGCTGGTGAAACTAGTTATGAGTTTTATTCTTTTACCAGGAAAAGACCAGTGTGTAATAAAATTGATTGGTTCATTATGGAAGCAGTAAATGAATCTTTTCAGGTGAATAGTGATGAAGGTTTTACAGACGGCGGTTTTTTCTCCATAGATGAAGCTTTAGAAAAAATAACTTATAGTCAGGACAAATCCCTAGTTCGTTTAGCTTTCCGTCGTTATAATTTTTATCGTAATCAAGAATTGGCGGAAACCGTTAGTTAAAAGCAATCTCTTTCTAGATAAATAAAAGCACCGGGGGATTTTTCCGCCGGTGCTTTTGATATAATAATAGATATTATCAAAATAAAGGGGGCATTATTTTGAAAAGTGATTTATGGATTACTGAACAGCAAACTGAGGATTTGTTAATTTCTTTTCGAGTCAAAGAAAAATTACATGAAGAAAAAACCGATTTTCAACATCTTTCCTTAGTCGATACTTATACTTATGGAAGAATGCTTTTTTTAGATCATTGTGTGATGACTAGTATCAAAGAAGAGTTTGTTTACCACGAGATGATTACTTGGGTAGCTTTAAATACTCACCCTTGTCCTCAAAATGTTTTAATTATCGGTGGAGGGGATGGGGGAGCTTTACGTGAAGTCGTCAAACACCCTCGAGTTAAGAGTGCTACTTTGGTTGAAATAGATGAACGTGTCATTATAAATTCACAAAAATATTTACCGGAAATAGGTTCAGCTTTTGAACACCCTAAAGCTAAAGTATTAATAGCTGATGGTATCAAACATGTACAAGAACGGCAAAATGAATATAATCTAATAATTATAGATTCTACTGATCCGATAGGACCTGCTGAGGGACTTTTTTCAGCCGATTTTTACCACGCTGTTTATCAGGCTTTAAGGGAGGACGGGATTATGGTAGCCCAAACTGAATCTCCTTTTTTGCCCAAAGATCGAAAGTTAATTAAGCGTATTCAAGCAGATTTACGCAAAATATATTCCTTGGTTAGATTATATTTGGCTTATGTGCCAATTTATCCGACAGGTATGTGGAGTTTTTCGTTAGCTTCTAAAAAATATGATCCTTTAAAAGTAAACAAGCAGGAAATTATAGCACCAGCAACAAGATACTATAATTCGGCTATTCATCATGCTGCTTTTGTATTACCCAGTTTTGTGCAAGAGTTCTTGCAGGAGGTAGAAAAATGTTGATGCCTTATTTACAGCCCTGTCTTGGATTTTTAGGTGCAGCTGCAGATTCTCGAGAAGCTAAAGCAGTAATTATTGGTTTGCCGATGGATTATACGGTTAGTTTGCGGCCTGGTGCACGTTTTGGTCCTCAGCAGATTAGAAATATATCAATAGGTTTAGAAACCTATAGTCCTTATCAAGATAAAGATTTAAGTGAAATAATTTATTATGATGCTGGAGATGTGGAGCTGCCTTTTGGTAATACTATTGGTAGTTTACAGCGTATCGAAGGTATAGCTGAAAAAGTTTTTGCTTCTGGAAAAATACCTTTTTTTTTAGGTGGAGAACATCTTGTTTCTTTACCTATTTTAAAAAGCTGTAAAAAGTTTTTCCCGGAATTGGTAGTTTTACATTTTGATGCACATACTGATTTACGGGAAGAGTTTTTTGGTGAAAAATATTCTCATGCTACTGTAATGCGAAACGTAGTAGATATTTTAGGCAAGAAAAAATTATATCAATTAGGAATTCGTTCAGGTATAAAAGAAGAATTTGCTTATGCTCGTGAAAACACGTACCTGTTTATAGATGAAATTTTTCCTGCATTGGAACAGATAATTAAAGAAATTAAAGATAAGCCTATTTATATAACTTTTGATATTGATGTTTTGGATCCGGCTTTTGCACCTGGTACTGGGACACCCGAACCTGGTGGCTGTACACCCAGGGAAGTTTTTCAAGCTATTTTGTTAATGCGCGATTTAAACATAGTAGGTCTAGATTTGGTAGAAGTGGCCCCAGCTTATGATCAATCCGAAAGAACGGCAATTTTGGCGGCTAAAATATTAAGAGAGGCCTTACTTGCGTTTGTGAAATAATTTCGCTAAAAACTTAAAGAATCTTTAGTTAGTGTAAAATTACCGGATTTCAAGGTTGATCAAAACTTCCTTCTCAATATAATTTTTGATTTTTGGATATATTATAAGAAAGATAAGTTTAATTTGAGGAGGTGGTTTTATGACTAAGTTAAAAATACCCAATAGATTAGCCCGGGAAAAAAGTCCTTATTTATTGCAGCATGCACGTAATCCTGTAGACTGGTTTCCATGGAGTGAAGCGGCTTTTCAAAAAGCAAAAGTTGAAGATAAGCCTATTTTTT
>DUTS01000072.1 GCA_012841935.1 Clostridia bacterium | reverse complement strand
TCTATTCAAAATTTTCCCGTGTTTCTTTTTGTTGGAAGGATTATAAGGGACAAGGGTGTTATGGAATACGTAAAGGCAGCCGAAATAGTTAAAAAAAAATATCCTTGTGCTAGGATGCAAATGGTTGGTTTCTTTGATACTAACCCGACTGCCTTGCAAAAGGAAGATATTCAAGATTATATTGATAATGGGGTAGTTGAATATTTTGGTTATGTAGAGGATGTAAGGCCATTTTTGATAAATGCATCCGTTTTTGTTTTACCTTCTTATCATGAAGGTACTCCCAAAAGTGTTTTAGAGGCTATGGCTGTGGGGAGACCTATAATAACTACTAATGCCCCTGGATGTAGGGAAACAGTTATTGAGGGTGTTAATGGTTTTTTAGTTCCTGTAAAAAATGTAGATAAGTTGGCTGAGAAAATGGCATGGATGATAGAAAATAAATCGGAAGTTGAAAAAATGGGTATAGAAAGTATGAAAATTTGTCGTAAAAAATATGATGTGAACATAATTAATAAAGTTATATTAAAGACAATGAATTTATAAAGGGTGAAACTATGAGTCTATATGAACAAATAAAAAATAAAAAAACAGCGATATCCATCCTCGGTTTGGGGTATGTTGGTTTGCCATTAGCTATAGCCTTTGCCAAAGTAGCAAATGTGATAGGGTTTGATATAGCCCGGGAAAAGGTGGAACAGTATTTAAAAGGCAGAGATGTAACCGGTGAAGTAGGGGATAAGGCACTGCGGGATACTACTGCCTTTTTTACATGGGAAGAGGTGGATTTGCAAAAAGCAAAATTTCATATAGTGGCGGTGCCTACACCTATTAATCCAGATAGGACTCCTAATTTAATGTTTTTAAAGGAAGCTAGCAAGATAGTTGGTCGGAATCTGGTGCGGGGTTCTTTGGTTGTTTATGAGTCCACAGTTTATCCGGGTGTCACAGAAGATATATGTATCCCTATTTTGGAAAGGGAATCAGGCTTAACATGTGGTACTGATTTTAAAGTAGGATATTCGCCGGAAAGGATTAATCCAGGGGATAAACAACACCGTTTGGAAAATATAGTAAAGGTAGTAGCAGGGATAGATAAGGAAGCTTTAGAAGATATAGCAAATGTTTATAAAATGGTTGTTAAGGTGGGTATTTATCGAGCGGAAAGTATTAAGGTTGCGGAGGCGGCTAAAGTTATAGAGAATTCCCAGCGGGATATAAATATAGCTTTTATGAATGAGCTTGCAATCATATTTAATGAATTAGGAATTGATACAAAAGCAGTTTTAAGGGCTGCAAGTACTAAATGGAATTTTCTTAGCTTTACCCCTGGCTTGGTAGGCGGACATTGTATAGGGGTAGATCCTTATTATTTAACATATAAAGCTGAAGAGATCGGTTATCATTCACAAATTATTTTAGCGGGAAGAAAAATTAATGATGGTATGGGTAAATATGTAGCTGAAAATGTAGTAAAAAATATGATCAAGGCCAATAAACCAATTAAAGGTTCAACGGTAGCTATCTTGGGGATTACCTTTAAAGAGAATTGTCCTGATGTAAGGAATACAAAAGTTGTTGATATTATAAATGAGTTAAAAGAGTATGGAATGAATATTGAGGTAGTTGACCCAGTTGCTGACAGAAATGCACTTTGGCAAACATATGAAATTAAGTTGAAGGAATTAAATGAATTAGAAAACATTGATGCAGTGGTTGTAGCGGTGCCTCATAAATATTTTAAAATTATTAATTTGGCTAATTTGAAAAATATATATAATAGAATTTGGAATGGCTATAGGCAGGCTGATAATAAGTTTGTGCTAATAGACGTAAAAGGAATTTTCAATAGGACGGAGGCCGAAAGCTTAAATTATTTATATTGGAGGCTTTAGGGATGAAATTGGATAAGGGGGTTTTTGTTTTAAGTTTAGATACTGAGTTAGCTTGGGGGATGAGAGATAAACCCAAGGCTGTAGTAAGAAATAAAAGGTATTATGAAAAAACACATAAGGTTATAAATGAAATTTTAAACCTGATGATAAATTATAATATATCGGCTACTTGGGCAATTGTTGGTAAATTGTTTTGAATTTCTAGTAAATTTATCAAGTAGCAATGATCTTTTAGGGGATTTAAAAAAGGATTCAATTTGGTATGGTAAAGAGATTGTGAAAAATATAATGAATTGTTCTGTTTATCAAGAGATAGGTTCTCATAGTTTTTCTCATCTTTTATTCGGGGATAAGACTGTTTCGAAAGAAATGGTACGAGATGAATTAAGAAAATGTCATATAGAAGCTGAAAAAAGAAGTATAAAATTAGAGAGTTTTGTATTTCCTAGAAATCAAGTGGGGAATTTAGATGTGCTCCAAAGTTGTGGTTATAAGTGTTTTAGGGGGCCTGAGCAAATTTGGTACAAAAATTATCCCGGTAAAATAAAAAAAATATGTCATATGATTGATCAGATGTTTTCTATTTGTCCCCCTGTTAATTTACCGGTCAAAGAATGTAATATGTTAAATATTCCGGGTTCAATGTTATATTTATCACGAGATAGTTTTCGAAAATATATACCCATTAAATCAAGAGTTAATAAGGCGAAAAAAGGGATATATAGGGCTATTAACGAAAAGAAAATATTTCATCTTTGGTTTCATCCGTTTAATATAGCTACAGATCCATTGAATCTATTAAAAGGATTAGAAGAGATTTTTAGGGAGGTAGACGCTCTTAGGCAAAAAGGTGAATTAGTGATAAAAACAATGGGACAAGTTGCTAGAGATTATACATAATTAGTATTGAATTTTATGGTTATTGTGTTGGAGGTTTAAAAATGTTGGATAAAAATATTAAAATTCCTTTGGGAACAAAGTTTTTAGTAACAGGTGCAGCCGGTTTTATAGGTTCTAATTTAGTGGAAAGATTGCTTGATATGGGGTATGAGGTTAGGGGTTTAGATAATTTTTCTATGGGAAAACGTGAAAATGTGAAAGAATTTATTTGTAATTTCCGTTATGAATTTATGGATGGGGATATTAGGGATTTTACCACTTGCTTAAATGCCTGTACTGATATTGATTATGTGCTTCATCAAGCGGCTTTAGGTTCGGTGCCACGTTCAATGGAGGAACCTTTAATTTATGAAGATAACAATATTAAGGGAACTGCCAAGATGATGGAAGCCGCAAGGAAGAGAGGTGTGAAAAGGTTTATTTATGCTTCTTCTTCATCGGTTTATGGTGATTCTGTTAAGTTGCCGAAAAAAGAGGGAGAAGAAGGAGAAGTGTTATCTCCATATGCATTAACAAAACAAGTAAATGAGTATTATGGTAAATTATATACAAAAGTATATGGGTTAGGGTGTATTGGTTTAAGATATTTTAATGTTTTTGGTCCCCGTCAAAATCCGGATTCAGAATATGCTGCGGTAATCCCTAAGTTTATTAAAGGATTAAAAGTTAATAAACAGGTTGAAATTTATGGAGATGGTGAACAAACCAGAGACTTTACTTATATAGAAAATGTAATTGAGGCTAATTTAAAGGCATGTATTGCTCCCCAAGAGGCCTGTGGACAGGCTTTTAATATTGCTTTTGGAAAAAAGATTTCAATTAATCGATTATATGAATTAATGTGTGAGGAATTGGGGATTAGATTAGATCCTAAGTATGTTAAATCACGTCCGGGTGATATTAAGCACAGTTTAGCCGATATTACTAAGTCAAAAGACTTGTTAAATTATAATCCGGAGTGGGATTTTAAGAAGGGGTTTGTGGAAGTCGTTAAGTGGTATCATGAGAATATTTAGGATAAGAATTATTCCGTATATAAATTTGATTAAAAAGTAGTAAGTAAAGGAAATCCTGGGTAAAATTCTATGAATCGGAGTGGTAGTTTTGAAGGTGTTGCATATTATTAATGGGCTTGGTGCTGGGGGTGCGGAAAGATTAATTAGTGATATAATTCCGCTTATGAATAGAAAAAATGGGGTAGAGGTTGAGGTTCTTTTACTTACTGATGAAAAAAATGTGTTTAAAGAAAAATTAGAGGAAAATGGCGTCAAGGTAGATGTTGTACCTTATAGAAAAATGTATAGCCCATTGAATGTTTTTTATATAAGAAAATATATAATTAAAGGTAATTATGATGTTGTTCATGCTCACTTATTTCCAACACAATATTGGGTTGGTCTCACCAGAGTGTTGCTAAAACTTAAAGGTGTAAAATTTATAACTACTGAGCACAGCAGTTATAACAGGAGAAGGACGAAGTTTTATTTTAGATATTTGGATAGATATATTTATTCCAAATATGATGGTGTGATTTCGGTATCGGAAAAGGTACATTTTAATTTAATTGAGTGGCTGAAGATACCAAAAGAAAAATTAGATAAATTTGTTGTTATTAATAATGGGATTAATGTTGAGAAGTTTAAACAAGCGA
>DUTS01000071.1 GCA_012841935.1 Clostridia bacterium | reverse complement strand
TGATGAACCTTATGGGGGCACGGATTTGGATGATGATCCTGAAAAAGAAAAGTATGAACGTTATTTAACTTTTCAGGCTAAACCTAAACAGGAATGGGAAAAAGAATATGAGCCTATTCGTGTAGAAGCTAGTATAGATTGGCTGCGGGATTTTACAAAAGAGGATTATCTAAGGGTAGGTGGAGGTGGTAAAGTAAGTAAGGATGGGAAAAAGTATATCCCCCTAATATATGATTTGTTTTTAACGCAAGTTTTGGAAAGTAGACCACATGACTATCAATTGGCTCCGGAAATTTCGCCCCATACTGTAAAGTTTTATTTACATGATAAGGTACAAGCTGAAAACATTAAAAGGGATGATCAGGCGGATTTAGTTGAGGGTTGGCGGTGGTATTTGCCAATTTATTTAAAGTTTTATGGGGTGAAGAGGGTGGTGGGGATTGATCTTGAGGTGGTGGAGGTGGAGCAGGTAAGTCCAGTGAGGGCTGGGAGTAAGCAGATGGGGTCTTGTCTTTTGAGGAATAATGGGGGGAAATTGGAGACTTTTAGGGTTAATTATTGGGCAGATGGTAAAGTGGTAGGGAGTGAGGTATTGGAATTAGAGGGGGGTGAAGATTGTCGGCGGAATTTTAATTGGCAGGTACCGTGGAAAAAAGAGGAATGTCTTTTGAGGGTGGAAGTGGAGCCTGTAGTGGGTGAAATTGATTTGGGAAATAATTGGAAAGAAATAGTGGTGGAAGTTGAAAAGCCAGATTTGGTTAAACCGGATTGTTTATTTATGAATTTGTGTGAGAATGAGTGGCTGGAGACTTATTCTTGGCGGGTAAGTTATGATTGTAGTTATTTTGATGAAAATGGGGTTTATCATCCTTCTACTTGTTGGCGTACTAGAACAGAGACTGTAAATTATCGGGAAAGCCTGGAGGTAATCTTGGAGATTAATACTAAACAGTGTGAAGATAGGGGCAGAGAAAGTCGGGGCTATTGGGAGATTTATCCCGCTACACAACGGGGTGGAAAGTTTTATGGCCGGGATCCTAATCAGATTACTCGTTCGGGTTATGGATTTGAGGTGGTGGTAAAGACGATTTATTGGACTGATTGGGAAACTAAGGTGCCGCGGGCAGCTAGAGCTAAAGGGGGTAGTTTTGAGGGGCCTGGTGAGGTGGTGGTACAGTTTCATGATCGGGGGGAAATTATTAGATTAGAGCCTGTAGAAAAAAGGCAGGAAAAGGATCGGGAAATTACGGTGTGGAAGTTGCCGGAGGAAGCTTATGTTTTTTCGGATGGTGAAACCATTTGGGAGAGAAAATATTATACTGAGGTAGAATTGCCGGATGGAGAATATTTAGTAAGGGCTATTGTGGCTCCTTGTGGAAAAGAAATCGGAGAAATTTGTCAGGATGAAAAGGTTGTGATTTATGGTAGTATCTATGATGATTTATATACTCGGCCGGCTAAAAAACAGGAGTGGTAAACATAAAGGCACTGGATTTAGTGCCTTTATTTAATTGTGAGCAAGGATTGACATTAACTTTAAAAGCACAATATAATTGGGATGGGGGGGAATTGGGGAATGGATCTTTTTAAAGCAAAAAAAGAGGAAATAGAGGGAGTTTTAAAGGAAACCTTAAAATTAGTGCAAGCAAAAGGGCTATTACAGTTAAATGAATGGCCCACTTTTATTGTGGAAAAACCGCGTGATAAATCTCATGGTGATTGGGCCACTAATGTCGCTTTATTATTAAGTAAGGTAGAGAAAAAAGCCCCGCGCGAAATTGCTCAAATTATAGTTAATAATTTGTGTCCGGGGATAAATAAGTTGGGAAAAACAGTGGTTGCAGGCCCTGGTTTTATTAATTTTTATTTGGAAAAAGATTGGTTGGTGGAAATATTACCCAAGGCTATCGCGGCTGATGAACAATATGGTCATTCCAATTATGGTCAAGGTGAAAAAATACAAGTGGAGTTTGTTAGTGCTAATCCTACTGGGCTTTTACATATGGGTAATGCTCGGGGAGCTGCTTTGGGTGATACTTTGAGTAATTTGTTGGCAGCAGCAGGTTATCAGGTAACACGGGAATTTTATATTAATGATGCTGGTAATCAAATTGAAAATTTCGGTAAATCTTTAGAAGCACGTTATTTAGAATTATTAGGTGAAAAGGTTGAATTCCCGACAGAAGGTTATCATGGTGAAGATTTAAAACAAACTGTGGCTAAAATTATTGCTGAGGTGGGAGATACTTATTTAAACGTGGCTCCGGAGTTGCGTAGAGAGTTTTTGATTGAAAAGGCCTTGACAGAAAAGCTGGGGGCTATTAGGGAAGATTTAAAACAATTTGGGGTTGAATATGATTGTTGGTTTAGTGAACAAAGTTTACATGAAAGTGGTGAAATTGAAGATTGTTTGGAAAGGCTTGAGGATAGTGGTGTAGTTTATGAAAAAGAGGGCGCTTTATGGTTAGAATTAGGGGAAGACAAAGATGAGGTTTTGGTGCGTTCCAATGGTTTAGTTACTTATTTTGCTGCTGATATTGCTTATCATCGTAATAAATTTGAGCGGGGTTTTAGTAAAGTGATTAATATTTGGGGTGCTGATCATCATGGCCATGTAGCTCGTATGAAAGGAGCTATACAGGCTTTAGGTTATGATTCCCAAAGGTTAAAAATTGTTTTAATGCAGTTGGTTCACCTTTGGCGTGGTGGCCAAAGGATAAAAATGTCCAAACGGAGCGGTACTTATATTACTTTGGCGGAATTAATTGCTGAGGTAGGACGTGACGCGGCTCGTTTCTTTTTTGTCATGCGCAGCCCGGATAGTCATTTGGATTTTGATTTGGATTTGGCTAGGGAAGAATCTGCTGCTAATCCTGTTTATTATGTGCAATATGCTCATGCTCGGATTCATAGTATTTTAAAGGCGGAAACATGTGAGGAACTTCAGCCTGATTTTACTTTATTGAAAACTGAGGAAGAATTGGCATTAATTGAAAAGATTGCGGAATTCCCAGGAGAAATTGTGGAAGCCGCACTTAATTGTGAGCCACATCGTTTAACACATTATGCACAGGAGTTGGCTGCTTTATTTCATAGTTTCTATAATCGACAGCGGGTTTTAGTAAAAGAACCTGCCTTGAGACAAGCACGTTTAGGTTTAATTGATGCAGTACGTATTACACTGCGTAATGTTTTAAGTTTATTGGGAGTAAGTGCTCCAGAAAGAATGTAAATTTAACATGGGTGTAGGGAGGCAGGATGAGGTTTGGCGACAAAATATATTTTTATAACTGGTGGGGTAGTTTCATCTTTGGGTAAAGGCATTACCGCTTCATCTATCGGACGTTTATTAAAAAGTAGGGGTTTGGAAGTTTTGATTCAAAAATTTGACCCCTATATTAATGTTGATCCTGGGACTATGAGTCCTTATCAGCATGGGGAAGTATTTGTAACAGAGGATGGTGGGGAAACTGATTTGGATTTGGGACATTATGAGCGCTTTGTGGATATTAATGTCAACCGTCTTTGTAATACTACTACCGGTAAAATTTACTGGTCGGTAATTCAAAAAGAAAGAAGAGGGGAATATAAAGGAAGTACTGTACAGGTAATTCCTCATATTACTAATGAAATAAAAATGGCTGTTTTTCGGGCTGCTGCGGAAAGACAGCCTGATGTGGTCATTACGGAAATTGGGGGTACTGTGGGGGATATAGAATCACTACCTTTTTTGGAAGCCATCCGCCAATTAAAGAGTGATGTAGGACGTGAAAACGTGATGTATATTCATGTTACCTTAGTCCCTTATTTACAGGCTGCCAAGGAGGTAAAAACTAAACCTACTCAACATAGTGTCAAGGAATTAAGAAGTATTGGTATTCAGCCTGATGCCATTGTTTGTCGTTCAGAAAAATCACTTTCCAAAGAAATGGAAGCTAAAGTGGCTCTGTTTTGTGATATTGAACAAGAGGCTGTCATTCAAGCCGTGGATGCCCCTTCGATTTATGAGCTGCCTTTACTTTTAAAAGAGGAAGGGCTTGATGATATTATTATTAAAAAGTTGGGTTTGGAATGCCAGGAGGCGGAATTACAAGAATGGGAAGAAATAGTTTGGAGGATTAAAAATCCACGGGATTCTTTAAAGGTGGCCTTAATTGGTAAATATGTAGATTATCCTGATGCTTATCTTAGTGTTACTGAGGCTTTGTGTCATGCAGGTATTGAACATCATTTGGCGGTAGAAGTGAAAATGATTGCTCCAGTTGATTTGGAAAATAGTGTGACTCCGGAAATATTGCTAAAAGGGATTGATTGTTTATTAATTCCGGGGGGCTATGGTGATTGTGGTCGGGAAGGTAAATTAAAGGTAATTCGCTATGCACGTGAAAAAGGAATTCCCTTTTTGGGTATTTGTTCCGGGATGCAGTTAGCTATATTGGAATATGCTCAAAATGTAGTGGGAATGGTTGGGGATTTGGAGGCCAAATTAATTAAACCAGTGGAGATTTCTACTTTGGCAGAACATGAATTAGCTGGTTCACAAAGGAAAAAAAAGGTCGGCAGTTTTCCTTGTGTTTTAAAAGAGGGAACAAAAGCTTTTCAGGCATATGGTCAAAAAGAAATTGCTGAAAGACATCGTCATTATTATGAATTTAATAGTGCCCAGCGGCAGTATTTGGAAAAAGGGGGTTTAGTGTTTAGTGGTCTTTCTCCACATGATGGTTCTCTTGTGATTATGGAAATTTCGGAACATCCTTGGTTTGTCGGCTGTCAATTTCATCCGGAATTTAAATCACGTCCCAATCGAGCTCATCCTTTGTTTAGAGATTTTTTAGGGGCGGCTTTAAAAAGGCGGCAAACAGGTAAACATAATTAGGAGGACACTTGAAGGAGGTTTGACCTAAAAACAATGTATTTTTTTCGCTTATTAGACGAAACGGAAAAAGAGACTTATAATCGGTTTTTGTTAACAGCACCTAAAACTCATGTTTTGCAAACTTGGGAATGGGGTGAATTAAAAAGCAAAGGAGCCTGGCAGGCTTATCGTTTTTTAGTGGAAGATAGACAAAAACCAGTAGCGGGAATTAGTATTTTATCTCGTCGTTTGCCGGTAATTGGTAAAGTTATTTTCTATGCTCCACGCGGACCTGTGGGAGATTTAACTAATCGGGAAGTAATGGATTTTTTGTTTGCTTCGCTGAAAAAATTTGCCCGGGAAAAAGGGGCTATTTTTTTAAAAATTGACCCCGATATTCCTGCTGATGAAACGCAAATAAAAGATTATTTTGCGGCACGCGGTTTTGTGTTGGTGAGTACCCGAGACGGATTTTCCGGAATTCAGCCAAAATTTGTTTTTCGTTTGGATTTAACACCTGATGAAGAAACACTTTTGGCTAATTTTCATTCTAAAACCCGTTATAATATTCGTTTGGCCAAACGCAGGGGGGTTGTGATTAAAGAAGACTGTACAGCAGCGGATTTGACTATTTTTTATAATTTACTGCAAGAGACTACAGAACGTAATAATTTTTTGGTGCGTTCCTTTGATTATTTTACTCAAATGTGGGATTGTCTGTATCCGGCAGGTTATTTAAAATTATTTTTAGCTTATTATCAGGATAAGCCGATTGCTGGTACTTTGGCATATCTTTTTGGGGATACTGCTTGGTATATTTATGGGGCTTCTTCGAATCAGCACCGCCGCGTGATGCCTAATTATTTGCTGCAGTGGACGATGATTAAATGGGCGAAAGCCAATGGCTGTAAGGTATATGATTTTCGCGGTATTTCTGGTGATCTTTCACCAGATAATCCTTTATATGGCTTATATCGTTTTAAAAAAGGCTTCAAGGGTACGTTTACTGAATTTGTAGGCGAATATGATTTAGTTTTTGCACCTTTTTATTATCGGATGTGGACAAGCTGGGAGCCTCTTTATCAGAAAAATATTAGAAGGTTGCTTAATTGGAAAAGGGCCTTGTTCAAGGGGGATTAAGAATGCTAGCTGCTGCTAATTTGCCTTGTTGGCTGGAGGTGGATTTAGAAGCCTTAAAATATAATTATGAGTTAATTCGGGAAAGAATTGGCCCTCAAGTTAAATTGTTGGCGGTTGTTAAAGCTGATGCCTATGGACATGGTTTGGTACCTGTCAGTTTGTTTTTGGAAAAATTAGGGGTAGAAATGTTAGGGGTTACCACTGCTGAAGAGGGGCTGATACTGCGTACTGCTGGTGTTCGGGTGCCCATTTTGGTGTTTAGGCCTTTTTTCCCCGAGGAATTGGCTTTATATGTAGAACATGATTTAACGGCAACTATTGCTGATTTAGCTGCTGTTTTACAGGTAGAAAAATGGTTTGCTGAACATGAGGGTAAATTAAAAGTACATTTGAAAGTGGAGACAGGTTTGGGCCGTTATGGGCTTTGGCCGAAAGAAGTTGTACCTGCTGCTCAAAGATTATTACAAATTCCCGAGGTAAATATTGAAGGGGTTTATTCCCATTTGGCGTCTGCTATGCAGAAAAATAAAAGCTATGCTAAGCGACAATTCAAATTATTCGGGCAGGCTTGTCAGGCTTTGGAGGAAATAGGTCTAAAGAATTTTATTAGACATATAGCTAATAGTGCTGCGGTTTTGGATTTGCCGGAAATGTATTTGGAAATGGTGCGAGTGGGAACCTTGCTTTATGGTCAGTATCCAGAACCCCGACAAAGAAAAATTGTCGAATTAAAGGAAACAGGGACCTTTAAGGCGAAGGTGGTTTATATTAGGGATTTACCTCGCGGTTATACGGTTGGTTATCAGCGTGCTTTTAAAACTCGTCGGACTACTCCGGTAGCGGTTTTGCCGGTGGGATTAAAAGATGGAGTGGAGGTAGCTCCTTTATTAAAACCAGCTAATCTGTTGGATTTTATGAAAGGTGTTTTGAAGCTTTTTTTAAGTTACCGAGGCTGGTTAAGGTTTTCACCCCCTGTGTTTTTTCCCGGGGGGGTAGGGCGAATTATCGGTAAAGTAGGTATGCAGCTTACTATGGTAGAAATTTCAAAAGTCGAGGCTGTACAAGTAGGTACTATTGCAGAATTGCCTTTGCGGAAGACGATGGTCGCCGCTGGTATTCCTAGATTCTATAAAGCCAATAAGCGGTGATTGATGACTAAAGAGCATTAAAGCCAACCAGAAGGATGGTGGTAAGGATGGTAAAAGCTCAAGTCTTAATCGTGGATGATCAAGAAGGAATACGGCAATTATTACACGAAACGTGTCACCTGTTAGGCTATAAGGCATTAACCGCCAAGTCGGGGGTTGAAGCACTAGCTTTGGCCCAAAAACATGATTTCCAATTAGCTTTGGTAGATCTAAAGATGCCGGGTTTAGATGGTTTTAGTACTATGGAGCGTCTTTTGGCGGTGGAAAATCGACTTAATCTTATCGCCATGAGTGGTTATGGTGAAATGGAATTAAATGATTTCCCTCCTCATTTAAAAGTAGCGGCTATTATGAAAAAACCTTTTGATTTGATGGAACTAAAATCTCTTTTGGAAAAAAATTTAAAGAAATAATCGTCAGATTTCGGCAGGATTTTATTAAAAAATGCAGAAGGTTGCTTATAGCTGAAGTAATGACAAAAGGGGAGAAAAAAATGCTGCTCTCGACTTACACGGTTGTGGCTTTACCTTGTGCTCAATGCGGCAAAATGGAAATGCATTTTTTGTCGCGTTTTGCTTGTGGTAAAAAGGGACAAGTAGAATTATTTTGTGAATGTGGGAAGCGTTTAATGTCTTTGACACGCCGTGCTCGGCATTTATATTATTTACAAACAGCTTGTCCAGTTTGTACACAGGGGCATTTGTTTGAAATGCGGGGACAGGAAATTTGGAATGAGCAAATTTGTTTTTTAGTTTGTGAACAAACTGGAATAAAATTGGCTTATTTAGGGATTAAAGAAAAAGTGCAGGAGGCAATTAAGGCGGAATATCTTTCTTTGGAAGAAATGATTCAAGGGCTGCAGTTTGAACACTATTTTCTTAATCCCAAAATTATGTTTGCTGTTTTAGAATATTTAAAAGACAGTATGCAGGAAGGGCGTATTTACTGCAGTTGTGGTCATGATAATTTTACTACTGAAATTTTTGCGGAACATGTGGAGCTCTATTGCTTACACTGTCAGGCTGTAGGGATAATTTTTGCGGAAACAGAGACAGATTTACTAAAACTGCGGACACGGAAGATCCTGGAGTTAAAGGCCCATTCTAGTTGTTTACTTGCAGAAGAGGAGGCGAGGGGCGGAAGATTAAAAATAAATAGAAAAAGTGAATAGGAGGTGAGCAAAGTGCCATTAGTGTCTGGTAAAGAAATTTTGCAGGCAGCGGAAAAAGGGAACTATGCTGTGGGAGCTTTTAATTGCAATAACATGGAAATAGTGCAGGCTATTATTGCTGCAGCTGAGGCGGAAAAGTCACCGGTGATTATTCAAGCTAGTCAAGGGGCTATAAAATATGCTGGTTTGGATTATATTGTTAGTTTAGTGACCTTAGCTGCGGAAAAAAGTAGTGTGCCGGTATGTTTGCATTTAGATCATGGTACTGATTTTCAGCAGGTAATTCGCTGTCTGGCACGTGGTTTTACGGGAGTAATGTATGATGGATCACAAGTACCTTTAGAGGAAAATATCGCCACTACGAAAAAAATTGTAGAGTTAGCCCAAGCAGTAGGGGTAACTACCGAAGCTGAATTAGGTAAAATTGGGGGTAGTGAAGATGATGTGCATGTAGATGAAAAAGATGCAATGTTAACCGATCCCGCGGAAGCTAAATATTTTGTGGAAGCAACAGATGTAGATTCACTGGCGGTAGCCATCGGTACAGCACATGGACCTTATAAGTTTGAACCAGAACTTGATTTTGAACGTTTGCGGGAAATTCGTTGTTTGGTTAAAATACCAATTGTATTACATGGTTCCTCCGGAGTAGCGGATGCTGATTTAAAACAGGCTATTGCTTTGGGAGTGCGTAAAATTAATATTGATACTAATATTCGCGAAGCTTTTGTGGGGGGATTAAAGGAGGCCCTAGCCGCTAATCCCGCGGAAATTGATCCCCGAAAATTATTGGGACCTGCACGGGAGAAAATGACGGCAGTGGTTCGTGAAAAAATCCGTATTTTTGGAAGTAGTGGAAAAGCATAAATGGTTAATAATAAAACGGGTAGAGGAATGCCAAGCCGATACCCGTTAAATAATTGGAGGCGAGGGGCTGTTGACATGAAACTATAAAATATTATAGAACCAGCTTGCTAAACTATAACTTTTGTGTTATATTATTAGCAGGAGGTGACAAACAATGAAGCAATATACAATAGGGCAATT
>DUTS01000070.1 GCA_012841935.1 Clostridia bacterium | reverse complement strand
TAAAAGTGAGGTAATTCATTTAAGTGGTGATAGTTACAGAATTAAACATCGAAAAACCATATTTGGGAATATCTAGGTGTTAAAAGTTATTTAGCAAAATTTGTTTAAAAGTACTTGACAGTCACAAATGTGCAAATCTACACCATAATAGCCCTTTTTCAATGCAGTTTTCATTTAAATCTTTAATAAAAAACGAGGTGTTATCCCCATAAAATTCGGAGATAACACCTTTAATACATATTACCCAATCTACAACTGTTTAAGATAGGTCCTTTTCGCTAATTACTGCTTGGGCGGCGGCTAGCAAAATAGACCAATCGTCGTTTTTGCACATTAAGGAACACTTTTCAATTCCGAGAAAGACAGTCTCCCTGGCTAGTCCATGATTAAAAGGAGATTGCTTTTTCCCCCGTAACGCCATAAAGAAACACGGTCAGCAACTCGTTATAAATCCGGCGCTTCTGTTCTCCCTGTGGTATTTGTTCCAATTGTTGCATCGCTTGGCTACTAAAAAGATTAATATAAAATAACATAGTTTCCACGGAAAGTCTTTTGCTGAAATAACCTTGTTCTCTTCCTTGCTCAATAAATCTTATCATATAAGGGAGTAACTCTTTCTCATACTTTTCCATGAGTATAGCCATTTCTGGATCACTGGATATAAACTTGTCAATAAACTCCATGTGCATCGTTGCAAACCCATCTACCTTTTGGGAAAAAAATAAAGTTTAACGGCTCCGACGCTCTTAGAATAAGCACAATAAACAGTGCCATCTCCATGGGCCTTGAGAAAGAATTTGGCTCAACCTCGACTAGTCTATGAGCTCTGTTTATTACAACACCAAAGCGGATAAAAATAATTTATGTGTCAGTATATTCAGGAATTATTGCAAGAGATAGATCATCGGATAAATGATCTTCAATATAGTCAATCACATGATTTAATTCATTTAACATTTTCCACTCAATGTAATAAGTATTTTACTCAAAATAAATCGCTGTGTGTACCTGTTCTGGTAAGCGTCAATACTAGAACATCATTATCAACCCTATAAATCAAAAGCCAGTCGGGAGTAATATGGCATTCCCTATGCCCGGTCCAGTCACCAATTAACAGATGGTCTTTATATTTTTCCGGTAAGGTAATTCCCGCTGCCAACATAGAAACAACTTCTTGTAGTAATTGTACATTGTATCCTCGCTTAATAATTGCCTTTAAATCCTTTTTGAACCTACCTGTCGATAAAATCTCATACTTCATTCCGAACCTCCGCTATCAGTTCCTCAAAACTTGAGTAGCGTTTTGCACTTGGGTCACGGCTTATTCTATTTGCTTCTTCCATAGCTGCTATCGTTTCTGAATTAGGACTATTCAAAGATATTTCAAAGGGTATTTTTCTCTCTCGGATAGCCTGTCGGATAAAGACGGTGAATGCCGTCGTCATATTCATACCCAATTCAGAGAAAAGCTGTTCCGCCTGGTCCTTGAGTTCTTTATCTATGCGCATGGTTAAATTTGTTGTTTCGGACATTTAACTTCCCTCCCTTTACTATCATTATATGTATTTTAATATAAAATATGTGCATTGTAAATGCAATGCACATAAAATATTATCAGCTTTGAGGAGTAAATCTAATTATAGTCCTCTTAGCGAGCCTATAATTTTAAAAAATATGTTCCAAATTTTACAAGTTAACTATCCCTACTTTTGCTAAAAAGGGGGAACCTACCGTTTACTAAAGGATACTTCTGAGTAATTCTCAATTGAGTAACCGTCCCTATAAAGTATGTTTGAGTTGTAGTGATGTTACCTTTTTACGGTAATAACAAAATACGAGAACTTTTTCAGGAGTAATAACGTCTATAAAGTATAGAAAAAAAATAAAAACAAAAGTGAGGAGTTTTTACTATGAACAAAAAAAAGATTATTGGTTTAAGTTTAGCGGGAGCACTTGCATAACTACATATCAATGTTTTCATTTGCTTGAAGAGGATTTCCCTCTAAAATCTTTTCCACCTCTTCATAGCCTTTTGGAAATGCGTAGTTGTAACGAGCCGGCAGGGCGAAAACATACTTACTATTGTGGGCTAATTCTTTAGGTCCCATAGGTGCCGCCCCAATATGAAATTCCTCTTTTTCTAGTGACTCCCATTGGTCTAGGGTAAATATCATAATAGGGATATCCTGTCGTTGATCAGCAGATGTCCATTCAGGATGTCGAATCGAAATCAATGGACCTGTTTCTACATCTTTACTGTCATTAGAATCTTCACCAAGGGGTAAACCTTCCCATTGTTCACTTCTAATTTCGTAATTCCTCCAGCCCTCGGGTAAAGAAAAGCTAAAACCATACTGAGTATTCTCGTAAATAACTGTGCTATTATCCTCATCTTTTACAGGATCTACATCTTCCCTAGGTTCTACAACTTTTCCGGGATCCGCATCACCGGGAGTTTTACTACAACCAATTACCGCAATACTTAATAATAAGACTAATATTAGTGTTAATACTTTTTTCAAATTATTCCCTCCCTAAAAGTTTCTTTTATTTATTTTAGACGTCGAAATACTCTTTTTGTTCCCTTGTCACTCCCCCCAGATTTTTGCAATAGCTCCACCTTTAATCCCAAGGTTGTCGCCAAAGTATGATTAAGTATAATCAGCTTTGGTGCGCGCACAGGGGTTGGGTTGATATTTGTATAAAACTTGTCTGGCAACTCAGCGTAACTATTATCTAATTTCCATCCCATTTCTAGTAATGCTGTTTCAGTAACCATCTAATCACCTTTTTTCTGATAGTAGGTTTATATAGCTTAATATTATCATTTACTACTTAGATTTTACTTCTGTCAGCTTTATATACCACCCGTGTAACAATTTAATAGAGTAGGAGCTGAAACATATCTAAAAAAACGATTGTAGCAATCACATATTTTAAAAAGAAAGTTAATATTACATTATTCATTAGCTCATTCCTATTAGTAGATTCGCTTGTCATTAACAGGTAACAAAAATAAGGTATTGTCCCTTAGAATCACTAAGAAACAATACCCCTTACTATATTTTATACGTATCCTATACTATTTTGCTTCTTATTACTTGTTCTTGGATGATTAATCTCCACCTGGGCTGCTGCCAAACGAGCAATCGGCACACGGAAAGGCGAACAACTGACATAATCTAAACCAATTAAATGACAAAACTCTATAGAATTTGGTTCCCCACCGTGTTCACCGCAAATGCCGATTAAAAGATCGCTTTTTTCACAACGTCCATTTTCAACCGCTATTTGCATTAATTGACCTACTCCATCTCGATCAATCACCATAAAAGGATTCTTTTTAAGAATTTCCTTTTCCAAATAGATGTCCATGAATTTTCCTTCGGCATCATCACGACTAAAGCCTAAGGTAGTTTGTGTGAGATCATTAGTACCAAAAGAAAAGAAATCAGCAACTTGGGCAATTTCTTTGGCTAACAAACAAGCTCGCGGTAATTCAATCATCGTACCAATATAATATTTAAACTGCACATCATTTTCCCGCATAATAGTGTCAGCAATTTCTTCTATTTTTTTACGCAAGAAAAGCAATTCATTTTGATCAATTACCAAAGGTATTTCCAATTCAGGAATAATATGATATCCTTCTTTAACCAAACGGGCACATGCTTGAAAAATAGCGGTAGCCTGCATTTCATAAATTTCCGGATAAGCAATACCTAATCGACAGCCGCGGTGTCCTAACATCGGATTAAATTCATGAAGTTCTCTGGCTTTAGCCAACACCTTTTCCCTAGCTTTATATTCCTCATTCACTTGACCTTTAACTTCCATTTTGGCTAGCTCCACAGCTAATTCCTCAATATTAGGCAGAAACTCATGTAAAGGAGGATCCAAAAAACGAATTGTTACCGGAAAACCATCCATTTCCCGTAAAATCCCATAAAAATCTTCTTCCTGAATCGGCAATAATTCTGCTAAAGCTTTTTTCCGTTCTTCCACTGTATCAGCCAAAATCATGTTTTGAACTATTGGTAAACGATCTGGGGCCATAAACATATGCTCTGTACGGCACAAGCCAATGCCCTCTGCCCCAAATTCACGAGCCTTTCTAACATCTACGGGATTATCGGCATTAGTTCTAATTTTTAATTTCCTTACCTCATCAGCCCAAGTTAAAAGCGTTTGAAATTCTGAACTCATTTCCGGATCAACTAATTTTACTTCTCCTAAAATTACATTTCCACTAGTACCATCCAAAGAAATTAAATCCCCTGCTTTTAAAACAAGATCCTTTACTTTTATAGTCCCAGCAGTAAAATCTATTTTCAAACTTTCACAACCACAAACACAGCATTTCCCCATCCCACGTGCTACTACCGCGGCATGACTAGTCATCCCACCTCTACTAGTTAAAATACCTTGTGCAGCTATAATTCCGTGAATATCATCAGGTGTGGTCTCAGTACTAACTAAAATTACCTTTTCACCTTTATTAGCCAATTTTTCCGCTTGATCAGCACAAAGAACAATTTTTCCCGATGCCGCACCAGGTGAAGCTGGTAGACCCTTAGCAATTACCTTTACCCGGGATTCAAGATCAATTCTTTTATGCAATAATTGTCCTAATGAATCCGGATCCACACGCAGTAGAGCCTCTTTTTTAGTAATTAAACCTTCCCCATACATGTCAACAGCTACCTTAATTGCTGCTCGGGCTGTTCTTTTACCACTTCTAGTTTGCAATAAATAAAGAGTTCCTTTTTCAATGGTAAATTCAATATCTTGTAAATCGCGATAATGTTTTTCCAATAGCTGACAGCATTCTTCAAACTGTTGGTAAACCTTAGGCATTTCAGATTTTAATTGTGCCAAAGGTTTAGGTGTACGAATTCCGGCAACAACATCCTCCCCTTGAGCATTCATTAAGTATTCACCATAAATTTTGTTTTCACCAGTAGCAGGATTACGTGTAAAAGCTACTCCAGTACCAGAATCATCCCCTATATTTCCAAAAACCATTGTTTGTACATTAACAGCAGTACCCAAATCATGTGGAATATGATTGAGATTGCGATACACTTCAGCCCGAGGATTATACCATGAATCAAAAACAGCCTTAATTGCCATAATTAATTGTTCACGTGGGTCTGAAGGGAATTTTCGCCCTGTTTCTTTAAAAACAATGGTTTTATATTCTTCAATTAATTTTTCTAAATTTGCGGTAGTTAAATCCTGATCATCTTGAACACCTACTTCTTTTTTTAACCTCTGTAGAACTTTTTCAAAATAATCATGTTTTACACCCATTACCACATCAGCAAACATCTGTATAAAACGACGATAACAATCTAAAACAAAACGACGATTTTGCGTTGCTTTAGTTAATCCTTCAATAGTCGTTTTATTTAAACCTAAATTAAGTATGGTATCCATCATTCCAGGCATGGAAATTGGAGCCCCGGAACGAACCGATAATAATAAAGGGTTAGCAGCAGCTCCAAATTTTTTACCAGTCAGCTTTTCCACTTCACCCAATTTAGTCCACAGTTCTTCTTCCAAACCTTCAGGTAACAACTTATCATTTTCAAAAAAATCACGACAAGCTTCAGTAGTGATAGTTAAACCAGGTGGTACAGGTAAACCGATATTTGTCATTTCCGCGAGGTTGGCACCTTTACCGCCTAACAAAGCTTTCATTTCCGCTTTACCTTCAGTAAACAGATAAACAAAATTGGCTTTTTTCACAGCATTCACCCCAATAATTATACTTTTTATTCTTCCTGCATGTACTTATGTTGCCCGATATGCACAAAAGCTGAAGTAATGGTAGTTTTAGTGACTCTACCCACTACCTCCAATCCTTCCCTATCTTGATAAACAACCGGTTTCACAACCGGTAGGGAATCTACTTCGTGTTCCACTATTTTTTGGGCTGCACTCCACAAAGAATCCTCGGGACTAATGGTGACAATATTAGGCATCCGCGTCATGATGACGTTTACAGGTATTTTTTGAATATCCGCCTGTCCCAAAACAATTTTTAATAAATCTTTTCGAGAAACTACCCCTTCTAAAACCCCCCCTTCACTTACAATATAAAGAGTACCAACATCAGAGGAAAATAAGTTAACAATGGCTTCGTAAACCATTGCCCCTTCCCCGACAACTACAGGTACAGCTTGCCAATCTTTAACTTTTAACCTTCTAACTGCCTCAACAATATGGCAGAAGATTTTTTTCCCCGTATAATAATAACCAACTCGAGGGCGGGCCCCCAAAAAACCTGATTTAGTTAAAAAAGCAAAATCTGCACGTAATGTAGAACGTACAACCCCGAGATGATTCGCAATCTCTTCACCAATAATTGGTCCTTTCTCTTGCACAATCTTTACTATCTTTTTTTGCCGCTCAGATAACCAAATAAAAATCACCTCCATAATGCTGTACTATATCTTAAATAATGCAGCACTATATCCAAGTTTAATATATATTTTTCATTTTGCAAAGGAAAAAACAACTTTTATTCATTTTTTTTATGCACTATTTTACTTAAATCTCCCAAAGGACGTGTTAGAGCTACATAACGTGATAAAAGATTTAGCCTATTTTCGCGGACTTTTTCATCTTCTGCCATCACTAATACTGCTGTGAAAAAATCATCAATAAATTGAGTTACACCCGCCAATTCTTTAATTATTCCTAAAAAATCACCTTTAGCCAATAGAGGTACTATTTTATTTTCCACCTCATCCAAAATACTCTTTAATTTTTCTTCAGCTTCATTTTCAAAATAAGCAGAATTGATTAATCCTCCCTTTCTATTTTTAATTAAATTATGAGCACGGGTAAAAGACATTAATAAATTTTTAAAAACTTCTTTTTCCCGTACATTATTCAAGGCTTTTAACTTAGCTAAAATAATTATAGGAATACAATCAGAATCTGCCAAGACTGCCTCTAGTAAATCAAACTGATATCCTTCCTCACTTAACAAGTTTTTCAGCCTAGTTCGCAAAAATTGTTTGAGACCTAACTCGATTTTTTTATCTACTGTTTTCCCATAATTAGCTAAAGCCAATTCACATAAATTTTCTAAACTAATTTTCCACTGCCTTACAAGAAGAATTTGGCAGACACCCAAAGCTTGACGCCTTAAGGCATAAGGATCTTGTGAACCACTAGGTTCTATACCAGCTAAAAAGCAACCGGCCATGGTATCAAGCTTATCCGCTATACTTACCAATGCCCCAAGTGAACTTAAAGGTAATTGATCACCACTAAAACGCGGCTGATAATGTTCACGAATAGCAGTTGCCACTATTTCCTCTTCACCTGAATTTAAAGCATAATAATAACCCATGATTCCTTGCAATTCGGGAAACTCATTTACCAGATTAGTCACTAAATCCGCCTTAGATAAGGCAGCAGCCCGCTGTGCTTTAGCAGCAATCTCTTTTTCCCAAGCTAACTTTTGGGCAATTTGAATTGTTAATTTTTCTACTCGTTGAGTCTTTTCAGCAAGTGAACCTAATTTTTCCTGAAAAATAACTTTCTCCAATTCTGGTAAATAGTTGGTTAAATTATTCTTTAAATCTTCGTCCCAGAAAAAACGGGCATCGGCCAAACGTGCCTTTAAAACACGCTCATTACCAGCACGAATTATATTTAAAGCATCTGAATTACCATTATGTACAGCAATAAAATAATTAAGCAAATTACCATCTATATCACGTACCGGAAAATACCGCTGATGTTCACGCATCACCGTGACAATAACTTCTTCCGGAAGTTTTAAATATTCCTCGGCAAAATTACCGCGAAAGGCCAAAGGCCATTCCACTAAATAAGTAATTTCACTTAATAATTGGGGATCAGGATCTACTTTACCCTTAGCCGCTACTTGAGTAATTTGCCGCCAGCACTCTTTTTCACGACTAACTTGCTCTACCCACACATAATTTTCCATCAATAATTCTTGATAAACTTGAGGGGTTTTAATCACCAAATTTTCTTCTCCCAAAAAGCGATGTCCGCGTGTGAGCCTACCCGCATATAAATTCCCAATTTGCAGAGGGATTATCTGTTCATCTAATAAAGAAACTAACCAACGAATCGGACGAGCAAAAGCCAATTCATTTTCACCCCAATACATTGTTTTAGGGAAATTTAATTCTTTTATAAACTGTGGGGCTATTTCTATTAATATTTCCGGAGCACTTTTCCCCTTTTCTATTTTAACGGCAAATAGATAAGCACCATTTTCCGTCTCCTTTACAACCAAATCCTCGACTTCAACCCCTTGGGCACCTGCAAAACCCAAAGCAGCTTTTGTCGGCTGATTAGCCTTATCAAAAGCGACTTTTTTCGCCGGACCGCGTACTTCCTTTTTTAAATCTTCACTTTGCTCAGCCAAATTTTCAATATATAAAACCAATCTACGAGGTGTCCCCCATGTTTTTATAGTTTGAAAAGACAAAGATTGTTCTTTAAGTTTTTTCTCCGCTAAATATTTTAACTGTGACAAAGCCTGAGGTATAAATTTAGCCGGTATTTCTTCTGTACCTATCTCCAACAAGTAATCAGCCATTTTTAAAGCCCCCTCCTTTTTAGCAGTGGAAATTCCAAGTCTTCACGCTGTTTAACATAAGCTTGAGCACATAAACGTGCCAATTGCCTTACCCGTGTTATAAATCCCGTTCTTTCCGTAACACTAATCGCTCCCCGGGCATCTAAAAGATTAAACACATGTGAACACTTCAAAATATAATCATATGCTGGTTGAACCAGCCCTTTTTTCAAAATTCGCCGCGCTTCTTTTTCATAAGCAGTAAAAAGATTAAATAATAATTGCGAATCTGCCACTTCAAAATTATAAACAGAATAATCAATTTCACTTTGATAATGGACTTGACCATAAGTAATTTCCGGTGCCCACTCAATATCGTAAACACTTTCTTTTTCTTGAATAAACATGGCCAGACGCTCCAAACCATAAGTTATTTCTACAGAAACCGGACGACAATCCAAACCTCCACATTGTTGAAAATAAGTAAACTGGGTTACTTCCATCCCATCTAACCAAACTTCCCACCCTAATCCCCAGGCACCCAAAGTAGGTGATTCCCAATCATCTTCCACAAAACGCAAATCATGCTCCAAAAGCTTTATTCCCAAAGCCTCCAAACTCTGCAAAAAAAGATCTTGAACATCAGCCGGGGAAGGTTTTAAAATTACTTGATACTGATAATAATGCTGCAGGCGATTAGGATTCTTGCCATAACGTCCATCTGTTGGTCGCCGTGATGGTTCCACATAAGCTACCTTCCATGGTTCAGGTCCCAATACCCTCAAAAAAGTCGCCGGATTCATGGTCCCCGCCCCTTTTTCCACATCATAAGGCTGTTGTAATAAACAACCTTGTTGATCCCAAAATTTATGCAAGCAACTAATAATTTCTTGGAAATTCATCTTGTACTCCTCCTTAATGCTAATAAATTAACCTCCCGTCCTGCAGCCAAAGCTACAGGGACGAGAGGTTTAATCCCGCACACCCCGGTCTTTTTTAAAAATCTTTGGTTCGAGATACCCTCGCCCTGTTGTTTCCGACTAAACACTTATCTGCCACAACAAGTGCTTTCTCCTCTTTACCAAATTAGTTCTTACTTGTTAAATTTATCATTCCTTAAAAAGCGTGTCAATACAGAGAGGACGGTTTTTACTCTTTAGACTTATTTTCCTTTAAAAAATTAAGATTATGTTTTTCCACCCGGCCATCAGGACGTTCCACTTCCAAAGTATAATCTTTTATTACCGCGGCTACAGTCCCCGCCACCCCTAAAAGGGCTAACAATGGACTTAAAAACATACCTCCCAAACTTAAAAAACCAACAGTAGCCGGTATTTCCAAAACAGTTTCCGCCTGTTTTTTTAATCTCACTTTCGTAACATTACCCTGTTTAATAATTTCTTTAATATAGGCCATTATTTCCCGACCTTTTTCCTCCAATTTTTCATCCCAATTGCGGTGTACCTTTTCCAAATCAACCAAAGCCTGTACTACATCTCCCTCAGCCTCTTCCAAGGCATCCCGTGCTTCTTTATACGAAATCCCCAGTCTTTCACGTAATAAATCAATTTTTTTCAATTCATCCATCACTACTTCCCCCCTTAATTTTCTATAGCTATTATTTCCCTAAAGCAATTTTTTACCCTAACCACATTTTTTCCAAAATTGTCCGCGATTTTAAAGGATAATCCAATTGATATTCCAAATATTTTTCCAATAAGCGGTTTAAAATTTCTAAACCACCTTGACTAATCTTTAATCTCATAAATTTACTAAAAGGCATTTCCTGAAATAATTGCCATGTTTTTAACACTTCCCATGTCAAAGAAAGACCGACCTCTGTTTGACAGTGGGCACAAAGGGTGCCGCCTCCAGCCGGTGAAAAAAAAATCATCTGTCCCTCTTTTAAAGCCTGACCACAAACAACACAATGATTTAAAATAGGCTGATATCCTAAAGCAGCCAATAGCTTTATTTCCAAACCGCGTATCACTAAACTACTATTTTCCAATGCTATCAAATGAAATCCCGCCAAAGCTAATGCAAATAAATCCGACTCTTTTTCCTCCCAAGGAAGAAAAGTATCCAATAATTCACACCAATAGCAAGCCGCGGTAAGAGTAGCCATGTTTTTTTGTAAGGGTGCAAAAGCTTCCAAGCACTCACTTTGGGTAACAGTGTGCAAATTTCGACCATGATATAAAAGCATTTGATTATGTGTAAATAATTGCACACCACCCCGCAGGCGACTATTTATTTTCCTTACCCCTTTGGCAATCGCCTTTACTTTTCCTTTTTCTTTTGTCAATAAAGTAAGTAAACTATCTGCTTCTCGATATTTAACACTCCTTAAAACTAAAGTTTCTGTTTTATATAACCTCATTTAGCCGTCTACCCCATTAAAATGATTATATTTTTGGAGACTGCATAAAACATTAACACCTTGTCGTTCAAGTTCACAAAAAATAAGGTAAGCCCCGATATTACCCGTAGCCATAAAATAATCCCAGAAAACCTTAGCTTTTTGCATAATTATTCAGTTCCTTTCCACCTGAGATTTTCTTTCCTTATCCTAGTTTTAATTATATCTAATTAGTAAAAGAAAACAAAATACATTATTTAGCCAGAAATTCTTCAATGATCCTTACCCCATTACTTGTTCCTAAACAATTCGCTCCCGCTTTTAAAAATTCATGAGCCTCAGCCCAAGTACTAATTCCTCCTGAAGCCTTAATTTTCACTGTTTCACCAACCAAAGCTTTGATTAAATATAAATCTTCTAAAACAGCACCTCGACAATTAAAACCAGTCGATGTTTTTACATAATCTGCACCAGCTTTAATCACCAAGGCACAAGCTCGTTTAATTTCTTCCTCAGTCAATAAACCAGTTTCAATAATTACCTTAACTTCTTTATCCATAAATTTGGCTGCTTCTTTGACTACACCTTGTAAATCTTTTAAAACAGCCTGATCAGATCCTGCCTTTAAAGCCCCCATATTAATAACCACATCCACTCCCCTGGCACCACTTAAAAAAGCCCTTTGGGCTTCATAGATCTTGACTTCTGTTAAACAAGTACCTAAAGGAAAACCTACCACCGAAACCACCTGTACCGCCGAATCACTTAACTGTTCCACACAAAAGGGCACATAATAAGAAGGCACACACACCGCCTTAAATCCATATTTTTTTGCTGTCTCAACTAAGCTTTGGTAATCCTTTTTCCCAGCAGTTGGTTTTAAAAGTGTCTGCTCAATTTTACCGGCAACTTCCTCTAAAGTAAACAAATTCCCACCCCCTAATCAGGTAAATAACCAAAATTACGCAGGTAATGCTCTTTTTCACGCCAAGCCGGAGAAACCTTTACCCATAAATCCAAATAAAGAGCCGCACCCCAAATTTCTTCTAATTCTTTACGTGCCAAGATACCAATTTGTTTTAACATCTGCCCTTGTTTACCAATTAAAATCGCTTTTTGAGAATTGCGTTCCACAAAAATTGTTGCCCCTACATAAATCAAAGTAGCCGTCCTTTCCTCAAGAACCTCAACTACTACTGCTACCGAATGTGGTACTTCTTCATGGGTTAATTTAAGTACTTTTTCCCGAATTATTTCGGCAGCAACAATTTTTTCGGGCTGATCAGTAACTACATCTTCCGGATAATATTTAGGTCCTTCTGGTAAATATTTAAGGGTAGCTGCCAACAAGGGCTCCACATTTTCCCCTTTTAATGCCGAAAGAGGTACTATTTCCGTCCATTCTCTTTGCTGACGGTAAAAATCAATCAAAGGCAATAATTCTTCCTTAGGTAGTAAATCAATTTTGTTTAATAATAAAAAAATTGGTGTAGTTACTTTTTGCAATCTTGCGATTAAAAAAGACTCACCAGAACCAAAGGGCACAGAAACATCAATTAAGTAATAAATCAGATCAACCCCCTCTAATGTTTTAAAGGCAGTACTAACCATCATTTGACCTAATTGATGACGCGGTTTATGAATACCAGGAGTATCCAAAAAAACTATTTGATATTCCGGTTTGCTTAAAACTCCCACAATTTTATTACGTGTAGTCTGTGGTTTATCAGAAACAATAGCTATTTTTTGTCCGATCAATTTATTTAACAGTGTAGACTTACCGGCATTTGTTCTTCCGAGTAAAGCAATAAATCCTGAACGAAAATCATTCTGCATCTCTTTCCCTCCTATTTTTTAAACCAAAAAACTGCCGGTAACAATTCCTCCACAGTGGTCCTTATTACTTTCTCCTGCAAGTTAACCAAAAATACCGGCAGAGTTAAAGCAAATTCTGCTAAAACCTGTCTACAAGCTCCACACGGTGCTGCCGGTTCTTCTCGATCGCTAACTAACACCAAAGCTTCAAAATCGGTAACCCCTTCCGAAACAGCCTTAAAAAGGGCTACCCTTTCGGCACACATACTCAATCCATAAGACGCATTTTCAATATTACAACCACTATAAATTTTACCCTCTTTACTTTTTAAGGCTGCCCCCACCTGCCAATCAGAATAAGGGGCATAAGCTCTTAAACGAGCCTTTTTAGCTGCCTTGATTAATTCCTCCATTTAATTCCCCGTCCTTTAATAATCTATTCGCATGCCCCGGGGTACAACAGAAATCCATGTAGGTCCTTCTATAAGTGGAATGGTTTTACCATGGGAATCCACAAATTCCGTAAAACCATCTGGCTTCTTTCTCCATACCCCTTCGACAACCTTACCCTGCCGAAAAATCAAGGCTTGTCCTTCACCATGCATAATTAACTGTAAATGACCATCACCATCAGTATAACAATAGGGTACAATTTGCACAATCACATTGGCTACTTGTAAATGTTCACCAGCATAAGTTAGATAAGGTTCATTGTCTGCTGTAAACCGTTCAAAAACCTGCCTTTCTTGCTGATAAACAAAATTAGCCATACTATCCTTATGTGCATAAAAAACAGTTATAGTTTTGGCATTTTCTCCTTTAATTTCCGTTTCAGAAGTCAACATGGTTCTTTTGGGGGGCTGAGGTGACCGAGGCAAATTAAGTTTCTTGGCCGTCTGACGCAAAACATCAGAACTGGTAAATAAATTATAGGGTCTTTCGCGGTCCGGGAACCGCCAAAAACAACCACTAACCTGAGTACCACCATAAATTTCATCAAAATGATCTACCTGTTCAGCTGCTATTTTTTGCAGTGCCTCTGTCGAACCCCCAGCATGAATTAAAATACCCCGATATTCTTTGGCTAAGTCAACAAAATAAGAACGGGCACTCCGAATTGGACCTAACAAATCCAAATTATCGGTACTAATAATGGCCGCTAGGCGTGTTAAACCACCTTCCACCGGAAATTCAACTATCACATCCGCTTTTTCCAAACCAGCTTGTGGTCTACCATAAACAGTATTATCCAAAATCACCACTAAAGCCCTTTGTCGGTTTTTCTTCTGCCAACCTTTAAACAGATATTCCCCTTGCTGCAAATCTTCCATTTCTGTTATTTCACTTTCACGAAAAAACACATTTTCCCCCGAGGAAAAAAAATGCACAATCGGTTTTAAAGCCAAACCTAAAAGGATACTTAAAACGAAAAAACAAATCCCCCAGAAAACAGCTTGCTTATTTTTCATCATAAATTCTCCTAAATTTTACGCAAAATTAATTTACCAATTCGGCCCCCCGAAATTTGGTCAATTTTTATTTCTAAATTATTTATTTTAATTATTTGACCTTCTTCCGGTAAGCGTCCCCAATGATGAAAAACATAACCAGTAATTGTTTCAAATTCATCATCAGGCAAATTAAGACCTATCATCTGATTAATTTCATCAATCGGGGTACGGCCATCAACCAAATAAACACCATCAGCCAATAATTCAATCAGTTTTTCCTCCTGATCATATTCATCCTGAATATCACCCATAATTTCCTCAATGGCATCTTCAATGGTTACTAGGCCTGCCGTACTTCCATATTCATCAAGGACAATAGCCATATGCACCTTTTCTTTACTTAATTCAGTAAATAAGTCACGAACCTTTTTACTTTCAGGAACATAATAAGGCTGCCGCATAATCTCGGCTAGTTTTAACCCTTTCCTTTCCGGTTCACCAAAAAATTTCAAAAGATCTTTAGCATAGATTACACCAATAATTTCATCAATACTAGCTTGATAAACCGGAATCCGCGACCGACCAGCTTGTAAAACCAGTTTAATAGTATTTTCTAGAGTCTCACCGACCTCAACAGCATCGATATCCAAACGAGGCACCATAATTTCCCTCACTTGAGTATCATCAAATTCAAAAATACTATCAATCATTTCCCGCTCCACCTGATCAAGTAGACCTTCTTTTTCACCCACATTAACCAAAATTCGTAAATCTTCTTCTGTTACAAAATGTTCTTCCTCTTCCGGTCCGTCAATAATTCTTACTAAAAAACCAGTTACAGAATTAAAAATATAAATAAAAGGAGCCAACACTTTACCCAAAGCATAAATATAGGGGCTAAAACGCAGGGCCGTCTTCTCGGCATGTCTAGCCGCCAATGTTTTAGGAGTAATTTCTCCAAAAACAAGTACTAAAATAGTCATCACTAAAGTAGCAATCCCCGCCCCGGAACTACCAAAAAAACTGATCGCCAAAACAGTAGCCAAAGCTGTTGCCCCGATATTCACCAAATTATTACCAATCAAAATCGTGGCAATCGATTTCCCCGCCTGTTCCAATAAACGATTAGTTAATATTGCCTGACGATTACCCTCTTCAGCCAAATGACGAATTTTTAAACGTTTAGTGGAAAAAAGGGCTGTTTCCGAAGCAGAAAAAAAGGCCGAAAGCAATAATAACATAAATAAAATTATTAACTGCAGACCTTGTAGCTGAGACAAAAAATTACCTCCTAAAGAAATTCCACAAAAGGTAAAACCGCAAGAATTTCTTTTTCTATTTTTCTCATTTCCCGAGCTTCATTTTCCACTAAATGATCATATCCCAAAAGATGCAAATAACCATGTACTACTAAAAGAGCCAATTCTTCCAAAAAACTATGCTTTTGTTCACTAGCCTGTTTTTTCACCTGTTCCAACGACAAAACTATTTCTCCCAATAATTCTAATCCCGGCACTGATGGCATTTCATTTTCCCGAAAAGCAAAAGAAAGAACATCTGTAGATTCATCTTGATCCCGATACTCTTTATTTAATTGCCGCATCAAGATATCATCTGCTAAGGTTATACTTACTTCAATATTTTCTGCTAAAGAAAACCGTTTAGCTATTTCCCGACTTATCAGCTCAATCATTTTCCGATACTGAGGTAGATAAGGAACCTTTTCTTGCTGATTGCAAATCTGTATCTGCATTTCCAGAAGAACCTCCTTTGATGGCTTTCAATACATTTTCGGGATACTCAATACGTTTATGAAAAATACCATTTAAAATTCGTGTAAAAGCCACCGCAATTAAATCGAGATCTTTAAAAGTTAATGGTGATTCTTCTAATTGGCCATCTGTTAAACGTTCTTTCAAAATCTTACGTACCAAGCCTTCTATTTTCCCACTACTTGGTGCTGGCATGGAACGCACAGCTGCTTCTACACTATCTGCCAACATAATAATAGCTGCTTCTTTTGTTTGTGGTTTAGGACCTAGATAACGATATTCCGCCTCATCAATTTGTTGGGAATCATCATTTTCCAAAGCCTGATGATAAAAATAGGAAACCAAACTAGTACCATGATGTTGAGCAATTAAATCAATAACTACAGCAGGCAAATTATTTTCCTTAGCAATTTCTACACCATCTTTTAAATGTGAAGTGATAATTAAAGTACTCAAAGAGGGTGAAAGTTTATCATGAGGATTTTCACCACCCAATTGATTCTCAATGAAGAAATAAGGTCTTTTCAATTTACCTAAATCATGATAATAAGCACCAACCCTAACTAATAATGAATCTGCACCAATTAAATCTGCTGCAGCTTCACCTAAATTACCTACTAAAATACTATGATGATAAGTTCCTGGGGCTTCTAACAGTAGTCTTTTTAACAATGGCTGATTGGGATTAGCCAATTCCAAAAGACGAGCACTAGTAGTAATTTCAAAAGCTGATTCCAAAAAAGGTAAACTACCATAAGCGAAAATTGAGGAAAAAATACCATTAATCACACCAAAACCTGCACCGATTAGTAAAACCATACCCTGATTATTGTTTAAAAGACCCAAAGAAACAATACACACCACCTGGGCACAAGCAATAAATAAACCTGCTTTTACCCAGTCAAACCTTTGATTAAATTTACTAACACTATAAATACCCACCAAACCACCTATAAAAGCATTAATCGTAAAAGGCAGTTGATTTCCAGTTAAAAAACCAATAAAAAATGCTAAAAGAATAGTCATAAAAATAGCCAAAGTAGCATCCAAAAGAAAAGCAATCAACATAGATACAGCAGCTACAGGAATTAAATAGCCCACCATTTCCGCTATTTCCGGATTAGAACTAATATTAATTGCCGAAATCACCTTAGCTAAAAGTAAAATTATGAACACCAAAAGACCTAATAAAACATAATTTACTTCCGCCCGTGCTAAATCACGTCGATAATGCTGCCAATAAAAATTTGTCAAGACAAATACCAAAATCATAAATAAACCAATTCCCAAAAGAGCTAAATAAGGGGCCGATGATTTTTTATAACCCAAAGCCTGTAATACATCTAGATGCTCTGCAGTAACAATTTCCCCTTCACCCACAATTTTTTGTCCTTTACGAACAGTTACCATCACTACACCTTCATCACGTGAAGCCTCTTCCTTGGCCCTGCGGGTAGCAGTTTCATCTTTTAAATAATTAGGTTTAAATTCAACTTTGTTGAAAACTGCTTTTAAAAGATTCTTATAAGGTGTCGTTATATTCAATAAATCTATTTGAGTATAAATCATCGCTTTTTTTTCATCTACTTCAAAATCCCTAACACCTGTTTGCCAATGATTTCTTAAAATTTCTTCTGCTTCAATAAATAAAGTTTTCAACGTAGAACTATCTAAAGAAACTAAAGCCCTAACCGCACTTTCCGCTAAATTATATTCACTTTTTAAAAACTCCATTTTTTCTAAGTTTGATAATTTTTCATCTGCCAAAACTGTAATTAAATTTTCAAAAACTTGACTTAACTCTTCCTCCATTTTCATTAAAACACTACCATCTAATAAATAAACTTCTTCAATTCTTTCTTCAGCCAAACGCCGTCGTTCTTCTGTTTTCTTGGTATCTTCAAAAGTAATGGTTTGGGGTGCCTTAATTGTTTTAGGAGAAACTTGTCCTTCGTGAACCGGAAGATTATCCGGGAAAAAATGCAGAGCAAATATACTTAAGATTCCTAGAAAAAAAGCCAAAAACCAACCTATTTTTTTAACCTGCCGGTTTTGCCAGATTACTTTAATCCCCTGAAAAAAAGAGCCCTTCTTTTTAGGAGTTGAAATCATTATCACCCCCCTGATATTTTTCATAAGCCAAGACTATTCTCTGCACAACTGGATGTCTAATAACATCTGCTTCAGTAAGATATTGAAAACTAATACCAGCTAAACCTTTTAAAATTTTTTGCACAACAATTAATCCAGAGTTAGTTTTTTTAGGTAAATCAATTTGAGTTATATCACCAGTTACCACAGCTTTGGACCCAAATCCCAAGCGTGTTAAAAACATTTTAATTTGTTCAGGAGTTGTATTTTGAGCTTCATCCAAAATAATAAAAGAATCATCTAAAGTTCTACCCCGCATATAAGCTAAAGGAGCCACTTCAATAATTGACCTTTCCATATATCTGCCAGCAGTTTCCACACCCAAAACATCATATAAACCATCATAAAGTGGTCTTAAATAAGGATTGACCTTTTCCTGTAAATCACCAGGTAAAAAACCCAATTTTTCCCCGGCCTCCACGGCCGGACGGGTTAAAACAATCCGGCTGACTTCCCTATTTTTTAAAGCTGTAACCGCCATTACCACCGCCAAATAGGTTTTACCCGTGCCAGCTGGACCTATACCAAAAGTAATATCATTAGTTTTAATCGCCTGCAGATAATGATATTGTCCTTTAGTTTTCGGTTTAATTAATTTACCCCGGGCTGTAATCTGAATAGCTTGATTTAGAACTTCGCTTAAAGGTTCATTTTGATTTTCGGCCACAGTTTGCAAACAATAATTTAAATCCGGAATGGAAATAGTATTACCTGCTCTAATTAAATCAATTAATTGTTCCAATACCTTAGCAGCATAAGCAACCTCTTCTTGGCTGCCCATTACCTTTATTTTACAACCACGGGCCACAATTTTAGCTTCCAAATGTTTTTCTAAAAAATTTAAATTTTCATCTTGTAGTCCATATAATATTGCAGCCTCTTGATTAGTGAGTAAAAAACTCCTTTTTTTTATTTCGGGCAATGATTTACCCCCTTTGTCTATTTACCAAATATTATACCTGATCCAAAATAAATACGCTACTCTTCCTCAGGAAGATACCTGCCGATTTCCTCAATAGTTTCCAATTTATATTTTACCATAATCCCGTCCTTTTGCCCCTCCCATGGTTCAAAACTTTGGGAAATAATTTTACATTCTGAGGGTACCTTTTGCCAAACTATTTCACGGGCTCTACGTGCAGCTTCCTCAAAAGCCTCTTCAAGATGTCTCTCTAAAATTTCTGATTTCTGTTCTTGATAAATAATCCTAATCAATTCCAAATCTTGAAAAGACAATGATTTCCTTTGACGAATAACTCGATATTGATGAAAGGGATTTTTATTACTTCCTTTTAAGTAAACTTCTTTATCTCCAAATTTTAAATAAAGTGCCGCTTTTTTTCGCCGGGTATCAGCAGTTAACTTCTCTTTCAAAGAACAAAACTCACTAGCCTCCCTAAAAACACGGGCCCGTACCAAACCCTTAGCTCTAACGGCTCGCGGTTCTCCCGCTGGGCTAATTTCACCTGTTTCCCCAATACTTACTTCCGGATAAATTAACCCTAAAATTAAGATTTGTCCAGCACGAACCCTAGCACCTTCTTCTACCAATGGTGTTCCTTGTAAAACCAAAAGCTCAACAATTTCCCCCTCTGTTCGTGCAATTAAATTAGCTGGTGTATTTTCATTATTGGAGGGTGGTAATGTTTTTTCGGCAACCTCTATAATTATTTTAGTTCCATGTTCATGAATACCTACCCAAGAAAGTTGAGGGATCTCCCCTAATAATTTTTCGGCCACTAAATTATTATTAACACTAGCCTGAGGAACTCCCCTTTTTAAACCATACTTAACAGCCTTTTCTAAAACTAACTCCCTTGCCACCTCTTTATTACCAATTACCTCCACAAACCAAACAAATGAACTCAACAAATATAAAATTAAACAAAAAAGAAAAGTACCCACAACTAATACTTTTCTCTTTTTAATCTGTTTGAAAAAAAAGGGCAGCCCCCTTTTGCGTTTTATTTTTAAACGGCAGCCTGAACGTCTGACCAGGCGACAAATAGCCCGAAAACTACCCAAACTTACATTCAGACGATACTCTGTTTGTGTTACCGAAACTATGTTCCATAAAACTAAACCTCGACTAAGGGCCATATTTAATACCCTTTCCGGGTTTTCACCCCATAGAGCTATTTCTACATATCCAGTTAAATTGGCAGTCCACTTCATAACTAACCCCCTAACCTAGATATTTAAAACCGTCGATTTCTCCTTCCAAACAAAGGCCCTCTCTACTAATACTACAAATAATCAAATTTTTTCCCAGAATTTCTACTTCCCCTTGATTTACAGCTACTCTAACTTTACCAGTGGTATATTCAATTAACCCCCGATGATTCTCAATTTTAATTTGCAAATTACCGATCAAGGTCATTTTAGGTAAATTGTAAATTATTTCAGGAGGCAATTCCAAAAAACGGCTTATTCTAGGCATTAAATCACCTCTCTTACCTAACCATTTTATGCTTTTTTCATAAAAAACAGAACAAAAAAAGCAGGAGAGTTTTCCCTCCTGCCTTATTTACGGCGTAATGCCTTTGGTTTTTGTAATATTTCACTCCAAATAATGGCCTGTTTCAAATCTACCTGCAAACTTCTGTCCCTGAGTGGCACTACTTTTTCAACACATGGTTCTAAAGAAGGATCCTCCGCTACTTTTACCGGCACCTCTTTTACCACTTCTTTTTTCACCGGTTTAATTAACGGTTCCTCAATAACCGGTTCTTTTTCCGGTAAAGATACTGCTTCACTACTTCTTTCCCTGATCGCTCTAACAATAATAAAGAGGAGAATTAAAAAACCAATTAAATCTTCCATACACTAATCCTCCTTACCTCCATGATCAGTATCTTTAGCTATAGAATCTCGCATCGCCGTGTCAGCTAAAATGTTTTGCAAATTATAGTAATCCAAAACACCCAATTTTCCTTCCTTTAAAGCTTGGGATAAAGCCAAAGGTACTTCAGCCTCAGCTTCCACGACCTTAGCTCTCATTTCTTGCACAGCAGCCAACATTTCTTGCTCACGGGCCACGGCCAAAGCACGTCTTTCTTCCGCTTTAGCCTGGGCAATACGTTTATCTGCTTCAGCCTGATCAGTTTGCAATTGGGCCCCAATATTACGCCCCACATCCACATCAGCAATATCAATTGATAAAATCTCAAAAGCCGTACCAGCATCAAGCCCTTTATTTAAAACCGTATGTGAAATTAAATCTGGATTTTCCAAAACATCTTTATGTGATTCCGAACTACCTACTGTAGTAACTATACCTTCACCTACCCGAGCAATAATTGTTTCTTCCCCAGCACCCCCAACCAAACGGTCAATATTAGCTCTTACGGTAACCCTAGCCATGGCAATTACTTCTATGCCATTTTTGGCCATAGCGGAAATTTCCGGAGTTTGAATTACCCTTGGATTGACACTCATTTGTACTGCCTCTAAAACATCCCGTCCCGCCAAATCAATGGCTGCCGCCCGTTCAAAAGGTAATGGTATATCAGCTCTTTCCGCTGCAATCAAAGCATTAACAACACGATCAACATTTCCCCCCGCCAAATAATGAGCTTCCAATTGATTAGTGGTTATATTAATCCCAGCCTTATCAGCCTTAATTAAACTATTAACAATCAAAGCCGGAGGAACCCTCCGAAAACGCATCCCCACCAAAGTTAAAATTCCAATTCTTACTCCAGCCGCTAAAGCCGAAATCCACAATCCCAATGGAATAAAACTAAGTACAACCGAAAAAGCAACCACAATTAAAGCAATCATCAAGACAAAAACAAATGGACCCATTAAAATTCCCCTTTCCAAGTTTATTCTCGCAGTGCCCGCACCACGACCCTAATTCCTTCTGCCAAAATAATTTCAACATTTTCGCCCCGCGGAATAAATTCTCCTTCAGTAACCACATCCAATTTAGTACCATCTGCAAGTTCAATTGTTCCTGCAGGACGCAAAATGGTTAAAGCCACACCTCTTTGACCCACATAAATACTTAAATCTTTACTTTGTGGTACATAACCTGTCTCCTTTTGATATTTTATACCCAAAACCAAGCGTTCCCAAAAGCCCCTTTTAGTTAAGAATTTAAAACTAAAGAGCAGCAAAATAATTGTTCCAATGATCGCCAAAACCAAAGAAATTATACCTGCTTCCCAACTAGGTGCAGCCAAAACAATACTAATCACTAAACAAACAAGGCCACTAATTCCCGGCAAACCAAAACCAGGAATAAAAATTTCTATAGCCAATAAAATTAAACCCAAAAGAAACAATAAAATGGCTTCCCAGCCGGTAAAACCAGCCAAAAGATGTCCTCCAAAATAAAGAGACAATGAAAAAAGTCCAATAAAACCGGCAATACCCCAACCGACCGTAAATACTTCAATAATTAAACCAGCGATTCCCAAAGTTAATAATAAAGGGGCTAAAAAAGGATGAGTAATTAAACGTGTAATTTTTTCCGCCGGGGATAAAACTGCTTCCTTTATATTGGCTTCTGCCAAATTCAATACTTTTAATAATTCCGCACGATCAGCAACTAAATAATCTGTATAACCATATTCCTTTGCTTGCTGATAAGTCAAGGTAAGTAGTTTACCTTTTTCCACTAAACCCGGTATTTCCAAATCCCGATCTGCCATAGCCATAGCTATCAGACGTTCTCGCCCATTCTTTTCCGCAGCAGCACCCATTTCCGCCGCCCAATAAGAAACAAGTTTCTCATCAGCCCTTTTTCCGCCCAATTGTGGCTCAGCATCACCAATAATGGCCCCAGGCAGCATCGCTATCTCGGGACAAGCCAAAGCCAAATAAGCACCAGCAGAAATGGCACCTCCCTTGACCAAAGCAATTGTTTTTAAAGTACTCTCATTAATCGTTTGCTTAATCTTTTCCGCGGCATCAATCCGACCACCAGGAGTATCTATTTCCAATAAAACTAGATCAGTATTACTCAACTCAGCTTCCCGATAACTTCTTTCCACAAAACTAGCTAACCCAGGATCAATGGCTGCCTCCAAGGGAATAACAAAAACTTCAGCTGAAGAAACAGCAAATACACCCGATGTTAAAAGTATTAAGCCAATTAAGATACCTAGCAATCCCTTTTTCATAATTCTTCACCTTTATTTTACAATTATAATTTCATTTTATCATACAATTCCTTTTTTCCATACCCCAAAGATAAAAACAGTTCCCTAAAGGGAACCGCCTTTATCTTTTGCTTTTATTTCATTTTTTATTTTCTCCCACGCCTCCTGGCCGCATCCGACTTTCTTTTCCTTTTGACCACACTCGGTTTCATATAATGCTCCCTACGCCTAGCCTCAGCGAGAACACCGGATTTTTGACAAGTACGTTTAAAACGACGGAGTGCACTGTCGAGAGATTCATTTTTACCAACTTTAACCTCACTCACTTATTTTCCCTCCCTCCATGACACCGTCAGCTCAATATTTTAACATGAACCAACCGCACATTTACTTGAATTATACTAAAATACCATTGAAGAAGCAAGAATTTACCCCGCGGGCCAAGTTAATTTTCGACCCCCCAATAAATGAAAATGCAAATGGGGTACTTCCTGTCCACCTTCTCGACCACAATTAATAACAACACGATAACCGTCTTTTAAACCCAAATCCTTAGCGACCTGTCCTAAAACACCATGCAGATGACCTAGTAATTCTAATTGTGTTTCTTTAACCTCGGCCAAACTTTCAATATGTTCCTTGGGAATAACCAAAACATGCACCGGAGCAATAGGATTTATATCGCGAAAAGCCAAGGCCCGCTCATCCTCATAAATTTTTTCACTAGGCAGTTCATTACGTACTATTTTACAAAAAATACAATCAGTCAATAGCTTACACCCCCTTCAACATCATATCACCAATACATAAATCTGCCTTTACCTGTTTTAAATGAACAGGCACAATTTGTCCCCGAAGTTCAAGTGCAGAATTAAATTTGACTTTTAAATACTGTTCACTACTACCTTCCCAAAAATTATTTTTTAACCTTTTTTCAACCAGTACAGCTAGTTTCTTATCCAAAAATTTTGCGGCATATTCTTCTGCCAATCTTTCCCCCAAATGAATCATTTCCCTACTGCGTTTTTCTTTTTCCACAGCAGATACTTGCTTGGGAAACTTAGCCGCTGGGGTACCCCGTCTAGGAGAATATTTAAAAACATGTAATTTACTAAACTTTAATTCCTCAACTAAATTTAAACCAGCTTGAAAATCTGCCAAAGTTTCACCAGGAAAACCAACCATAAGATCAGTAGTAATGGCTATTTCCGGAACCTTCTCCCTAATTTTATTAATTACTTCGACATATTGTTTTACCGTATAAGGCCTGCACATAGCTTTTAAAACTTGATCAGATCCACTTTGCAAAGGTAAATGTAAATGTGCACAAAAATTACCTGCAGACAGTAAATCAATTAATTCTTCACTTACCTCTAAAGGTTCTAAAGAACCTAATCTCCACCTTACATTAGGATCCAAAGAAAGCAAATTGGCCATAAGTGTGGCTAAATTGCGTCCTGCATCATCCTGTCCATAAACCCCTAAATGAATTCCCACCAATACTATTTCCTTAAAACCAGCCTTAATTAATCTTTGAGCCTCTGAGAGAGTGTTTTCCCAAGAACGGCTGCGTACAGGGCCTCTAGCATCAGGAATAATACAATAAGCACAATATTGATTACAGCCATCCTGTACCTTTAAATAAGCACGGGAACGCTCAATCTCGGTAGGTGTTTTTAATTCGGTAAAATCTAGTTTTGATTCAAGATCTGCAACATGAACCTCTGGAAAGCTTTTAATTTTCCCACTTAATAGTTCTTCGACCCTAGCAACCAAATTCCCTTTTTCTTTTGTACCTACAATTAATTTAACACCTTTAATTTTAGCAATTGCCGCTGCATTTGTTTGTGCATAACAGCCCATAACCACTACTTTAGCCTCGGGATTAGTTTTTAAAGCTCGTCTAATCATACTGCGGGATTTCCGATCAGCCAAATGTGTTACCGTACAAGTATTAATTATATATACAGAGGCTTGATCACTAAAATCAACTATTTGATAACCCTTTTCCCGAAACTCAGCTTGCAGAGCTTCTGTTTCACTTTGATTTACTTTACAACCTAAAGTAAAAAAGGCTATTTTCCTCATTAACCCCAATCCCTTCCGGCAAACATTAAAACAGCCAAGACAATGGGACCCGCTGTTTCTGTGCGTAAAATCCTAGAACCCAAGGAAACCGGTATTCCACCTTTTTTTTCTACCAAAGCAACCTCCCGAGAATCCCAACCACCTTCCGGACCAATTAAAAAATAAAGTGGTTTTTTAAAGGCAGTTTCCGAAAAATTAATTTTTTCTAGTGCTTGCCGCAAAGGTATACCACCTTTTTCCCAAGGAATTAGCAGATGACGTTCCACAGGTAAATCATTTAAAAAATCCTGAAGTGTAGATATTGGCAAAATAGCGGGTACAACCGACCGACCACATTGTTTAGCTGCTGCCAAGGCCACTTTTTCCCATTTTTCACGCCGTTTTTTCTCTTTATCTAAAGATAATTTAACTACACTATGTTCTGTTTGCAGAGGAATCAAGCCGCGAAAGCCTAGTTCAGTAGATTTTTGAATAATTAAATTCATTTTATCACCTTTAACTAAACTCTGCCCCAACCAAATTTCTAATTTACTTTCCCCGGCAAAAAAAGAAGGCTTTGTTAATTTAACTAAAGCCTGCTTTTCTTTAATCGCCACTACTTCAGCCTGAGATTCCCTACCACAGCCATCAAAGACTATAATTTGTGCACCTAAGGACAAACGCAGCACACGTGAAAAATGCTTAAACTCTTCCCCACGAATTACAGCCATTTTATTTTCCCAATCACAATCCTCAGGTGGTATATAAAATCGATACATAAACTCACTTTCCTTTTAAACTATCCCAAAATTTCTCCCAAAATCCTTTTTGTTGAGCAGAACGATAATTTTCTTGATTCGTACTTTTAGCAAATTGACACAAAATAGCCTTCTGGTCTTGATTAAGCTTAGTAGGTGTAATTACAATAATTTTAACATATTGATCACCACGACCACTACCTTGTAAACGATTAATCCCCTGACCTCTTAATCTAAATACTGTATCTGTTTGCGTACCTTCGGGAATCTTCAAAATAGCTTGACCCCGCAAAGTAGGTACTTGTACTTCATCTCCTAATGCAGCTTGAATAAACGTTATCGGAAAATCTATATATAAATCATCACCCTGCCTAGTAAAAATCTCATGAGGACGGACATCAATGTAAACATACAAATCCCCCGCTATACCACCACGAGGACCAGCTTCACCCTCTCCAGTCAAACGAATTCGCGAACCAGAATCAACACCAGCCGGAATTTTAATATTTACTTGCCGTTTCCTCCTAATTTGTCCTTGGCCATTACATTTAGGACAAGGTGTAGGAATAGTCTTTCCTTCCCCACCACAACGCGGACAAACCTTAACAGTCTGAAAATGACCAAAAGGGGTTCTTTGTGTCATCCCTATCTGTCCAGTACCCTGACACTGTAAACAGGTTATAGGCTTGGTTCCAGGTTTGGCCCTACTACCTTTACAAGTTGGACACGTTTCCCAACGGGAAAGTTCAATTTCTTTTTCCAACCCAAAGGCCGCTTCTTCAAAAGATAAACTTAAATCTACCCGCAGGTCTCTACCCCGCTGAGGTCTTTTTTGCCCAGCTGCTGAAGGCCCACCCCCAAAAAACATTTCAAAAATATCGCTAAAACCACCAAAATCAGCTGCTCCACCAAACCCACCTTGACCACCAAAACTATTATTAATACCATCATGGCCAAATTGATCATAAAGCCTTCTTTTTTCCGGGTCGCTTAATACTTCATATGCCTCATTAACTTCTTTAAATTTTTCTTCTGCGGTATTATCATTAGGATTTACGTCCGGATGATATTTACGTGCTAATTTACGAAAGGCCTTTTTAATTTCCTCATCAGAAGCATTACGCTCTACACCCAAGACAACATAATAATCTTTTTTGGCCATGGTTCTACCTTCCCCCTCACACTAACGTAAACTAATTTCACTCCTCATCTTTTACTTCATATTCAGCATCAACCACATCATCCCCATTTTCGGCTACTTTTTCCCCAGTAGAAGTTTCCGCTTGCTGATACATTTTTGCAGTTAATG
>DUTS01000069.1 GCA_012841935.1 Clostridia bacterium | reverse complement strand
TGGTAGTAAGCGGGTTAAAAAGGTAGTACTGGCGATAGTTAACCAAAAAATAATTTTCATTTTAGTTTTCCCTCACTTCCATCGGTTTTTTTAAAAAAAGAATGAGGATGATGGCCAGCATTGCCGGAATAATAAAATTAGCAGGTCCGAAAATCATGCGGCAAAGGATAGTAGCTCCCAAGGCTAATAAAGTAGGAAAATGTTCATGGCTAGCTCGCCATTGATTAATAAAAATTACGGTAAATAAACTGGTAAGGACAAAATCTAAACCTTGTGTGTTAAAAATAAGAAAGTGACCAAGTAGAGTGCCGGTAGCACAGCCAACTACCCAGTAAAGATGATTAAAGAGAGTGATGAAAAACATAAACCAGTGTATATTAATTTCCGGGGCTGGTTTTATGGAACAAAGTAGGGAAAAGGTTTCATCGGTAAGGCCAAAAATTAAATAGGGTTTTAATCTTTGTGTGCCTTTAAATTTTTCGAGCATTACCAAACCATAAAAAAGATGTCGGGCATTAACCATTAAAGTCATTAGAAAAGCATAAAGGGGGTTGAATCCTAGAGCCATTAAATTTACGGCAATAAATTGCATGGCCCCTGCGTAAGTAAGGAAGCTAATAAGGGCTGTAGCCCATAAAGGATAGCCCTGTTCGTGCATTAAAACACCCCAGGCCATACCTAAAAATAAATAGCCGGTTAAAATCGGTAGGGTATAGGGAAAAGCCGCTTTTAGGGCTTTGATTTTTTTGGACATAATTAGTCCTCCCCTTTTAGATAATCATTACTATTATCACCCTTAGAGAAGTTAACGGCAAGACTATACATTGTTTTTGGAAAATATCATAGTATTTTGTTTTAACGAATTAAGTGTTTAAAACGACCATAACCTTTTTTCTCCATTTCTTCTTCAGGAATAAATTTTAAAGCTGCACTGTTAATGCAGTATCTAAGACCACCCTTCTCCGGTGGCCCATCATTGAAAACATGTCCTAAATGACTGTTGCCTTTTTTGCTGCGTACTTCGGTACGAAGCATGCCATGGCTTTTGTCAGTTCTTTCAAGTATTTGGGTTTCGGAAATGGGTTTGGTAAAACTCGGCCAACCACATCCTGAATCATATTTGTCTGTAGAGACAAAAAGTGGTTCACCACTAACGCTGTCTACATAAATTCCTTTTTGATAGTGATCCCAATATTGGTTGTCAAATGGTGGTTCAGTATGATCTTTTTGGGTCACTTGATATTGTAAAGGAGTTAATCTTTTTTTTAGCTCCTCTGGGGAGGGTCTAGGTATTTTGTTTAAATCAATATGGCAGTAGCCTTCGGGGTTTTTTTCTAAATAGTTTTGATGTTCTTTTTCGGCAAGCTGATAATTTTTTAAGGGTTCTACCTCGGTAACAATGGGTTTGTGATATTTTTTTTGTACTTGGGTAAGTACAGAATTAATAATTTCTAAGTCGGCTTCATCCTGATAATAGATACCGGTACGATATTGAGTTCCCTTATCAGGTCCTTGTCTGTTTTTTAAAGTGGGATTAATAATTTCAAAAAAATAGGTTAATAGTTTGGCTAAACTTATGATTTCCGGATTATAGCTGATTTCTACGGTTTCAGCATGACCACTAGCTGCTATTTTTTCATAAGTTGGGTTGGGGGTCTGTCCATTGGCATAACCTACACTTGTGTCTAGAACACCCGGGATTTGTGCAAAATAGGCCTGAACACCCCAAAAACAACCACCAGCTAACCAGATTCTCTTCATTGTTTTAAACCTCCATTTTATTTGTTATTAATATGTCCGTAATGGTTTTTTTATATTGATTTTTATAGTTTAAAAAAGAAAAACCTTTGCAACGTTTGATTAAAGGCATTTGCAGGGTTTTTGTTGTTGTATTATTCTTTTACCATTAGCAATAAGTTGCCAGAGCACTAATTAGGTTGTTTTAAAAACATTATCTTTAATATAGCAGGCCTGGTAGCGTTTAAGGGATTGAATTATTTGTTCTGGGCAATAGTTCTTTATTTTGTGAGAGTAGTTGTTTTGTAGGCTAGGTTTGTTATAATTAAAGAGAGTAAAGGAGGGAAGTGAATTGCGTAAAATTATCTGCCTTTTATCAATTATATTAGTATTTTCTTTAGTTGGTTGTTGGGCT
>DUTS01000068.1 GCA_012841935.1 Clostridia bacterium | reverse complement strand
TCATATAGATCGCAAAATTAGTTGTTAGCTTAAAAAATCAACATATTTTTTGATCTTAAGTTTTATGGTGTTAATTGCTAAACACGGAATTATGTTTGTCAGCGGAAAAAATGTCGGGGAGGATTTTTTTAGGGTTGCAAAGCTAATTGTGGTTTATTATAATAGTTAAAGATAGTTTCCCTTGAAATTAGTCCCGTGAGGCTAATAAGGGGTAAGTGTAAGTATACCTTCTGCCTGCGGGTGGAAGGTTTTTTGTTGCTAAGGGAGAATAATCTTAAGGGAGGGAGGCTGAAAATGGGGATTAAGGCTAAAGATCTTTTAAGTATGGAACAGCTTAGTCGTGAGCAAATAGAGTTAATTTTGCAAACAGCTAAGGAAATGAAAAAGATTATTAAGCGTGATTTAAAAAAAGTACCTACTCTCAGAGGTAAATCAATAGTTACACTTTTTTATGAACCAAGTACTCGTACCCGTACTTCCTTTGAATTAGCCGGTAAATATATGAGTGCTGATGTAGTTAATATTAATCCAGCTGTTAGTAGTATGGTTAAAGGAGAAAGTTTAAAGGATATGGGGTTGAGTTTACAAGCCATGGGTGTAGATTTGGTGATTATTCGCCACAAGATGGCTGGTGCTCCCGCTTTTTTGAGTAATTTCTTGGAAGCAAGAATAATTAATGCTGGTGATGGTTTTCATGAACATCCCACACAGGCTTTATTGGACCTTTTAACCATTGAAGAATATTATGGCAGTTTGGCAGGTTTAAAGGTAGCCATAATTGGCGATATTTTACACAGCCGGGTGGCCCGTTCTAATTTAAGTGGTTTAACTACTATGGGGGCTCAAGTGAAATTATGTGGACCGGCGACTTTTATTCCACCTGGGGTGGAAGAAAAAGCCGAAATTACTTATGATTTAAAAGAAGCTATTCAGGATGCTGATGTAATTATGGTTTTAAGATTACAATTGGAAAGACAGCGGGCCGGCTTTTTTCCATCACTGCGGGAATATAGTCAATTATATGGTATAAATAAAACGAAATTGGCTTTAGCTAAAAAAGACTGTTTGGTTATTCATCCAGGACCGATTAATCGGGGCATTGAAATTTCGGGTGAAGTAGCTGACAGTCTTAATTCTTATATTCCGGAACAAGTGACCAATGGAGTGGCAGTACGTATGGCTCTTTTATACTTAATGTTAGTGCGGAAAGGAGCTGATGATTAATGGAGCTTTGTTTAAAAGGTGGTTTAGTATTGGATCCGAGTACTAATTTAGAAAAAGTACTGGATATTAAAATTAAGGGCAACAAAATTGTGGAAATGGCGGAACATTTGGAGACTGGTGGAGAAGTAATTGATTTGGAAGGGAAAATAGTGGCCCCTGGATTTATTGATCTACACGTGCATTTGCGTGAACCTGGGGGGGAGGTACATGAAACCATACGTACTGGTTCACAAGCCGCTGTGGCAGGAGGATTTACTACCATAGCTGCTATGCCTAATACTAATCCCTGTGCTGATAATGAAGGAACCATTGAATTAGTTTTAAAAAGAGCACGTGAAGTAGGTTTGGTACAGGTACTACCTATTGGTACAATCAGTAAAGGACGTTTGGGTAGAGAAATTGCGGAAATTGGTTCACTTTATCGTGCCGGAGCGGTGGCGGTTTCCGATGATGGCAACTGTGTACTAGATAGTGAAGTGATGAGGCGGGCTTTGGAATATACTAAGATTTTTGGAATCCCAGTAATTTCTCATTCTGAGGATGAAACCCTTTCTGCTGATGGTTTAATGCATGAAGGTAAATGGTCGACTAATTTAGGTTTACGCGGTATCCCGGCACAAGCGGAAGAAATTATGGTCGCACGGGATATTTTTTTGGCCGAATTAACGGGAGGGAAATTACATTTAGCCCATGTGAGTACTGCTGGTAGTGTAGCCCTGCTTGAATTTGCACGAGAACGCGGTCTAGAAATTACCGCTGAGGCTACTCCTCATCATCTTTTACTTACTGATCAGGCTGTGAAAGATTATTCCACCCATACAAAGGTGAAACCACCTTTGCGCAGTGAAAAAGATGTTCAGGCTATTCGTCAGGCTGTGCAAAGGGGGTTAATTTCTTGTATAGCTACTGATCATGCTCCTTGGTCTCCGGAGGAAAAAGAACAAGAATATAGTCGGGCTCCTTTTGGTATTTCTGGTTTGGAAACTGCCCTGCCAATTACCTGGGATACTTTAGTAGTACAGGAAAAAATGAATCCTTTGGAATTTGTGGCACGTTTTACTACTGGTCCGGCTAAAGTTTTGGGTATTAACAAAGGTATCTTAAAAGTGGGTGAAACCGCGGATTTAACAATTATTGATCCTTTATTAACGAAAGCGGTACAGGCCAGTCAGTTTTATTCATTAGGTAAAAATACTCCAGTAGATGGTCGTGTTTTTCAAGGTTGGCCGATAATGACCATTGTGGGGGGAAATATTGTTATGTGTGATGGCTTAGTAAAGGGGGACAGGTATGCCTAAAAATTTAGCGATTAAAAAGGTATTAATGATTGGCTCTGGTCCGATTGTCATCGGACAGGCAGCCGAATTTGATTATGCCGGTACACAGGCCTGTCAAGCCCTTAAAGAAGAAGGAATTGAAGTAGTATTGGTTAATTCTAATCCGGCGACAATTATGACTGATACGGAAATGGCCGCTCGAGTTTATTTAGAACCTTTAATTCCCGAAGTTTTAGAACAAATTATTGCTAAAGAAAAACCAGATGGGCTTTTAGCTACTTTAGGAGGTCAAGTAGGTTTAAATTTAGCTTTGGCTTTAGCTGAAAAAGGTGTGTTGGAGAAATATGGGGTAGAGCTTTTGGGCACCTCTTTAGATGCGATTCGTCAAGCCGAAGATCGGGAATTATTTAAAAGATTAATGTCCGAAATTAAAGAACCAATACCGGAAAGTATGGTTGTTGATAGTGTAGAAAAAGCTTTATTATTTGCTGAAGAAATAGGTTATCCTTTAATAGTTCGTCCAGGTTATACTTTAGGGGGAAGTGGAGGTGGAGTAGCGGAAAATAAGTCGGAATTAAAGGAAATTGCGGCTAAAGGTTTAACTTATAGTATCAATAAACAATTATTAATTGAAAGAAGTGTGGCTGGTTGGAAAGAAATAGAGTTTGAAGTAGTACGTGATACTTCTGGTAATTGTTTTTCGGTTTGTTCTATGGAAAATATTGATCCGGTAGGAATTCATACTGGTGATAGTGTGGTTGTGGCTCCCACACAAACACTAACTATTCAGGAAGAGAAAATGTTAAAGCAGAGTGCTTTAAAAATAGCCACCGCTTTAGGTATTGCAGGTGGCTGTAATGTCCAGTATGCTTTACATCCCCATAGTGGACAATATTATGTAATTGAAGTAAATCCACGGGTAAGTCGTTCTAGTGCTTTGGCTTCCAAGGCTACTGGTTATCCGATTGCCAAAGTGGCTACTAAAATAGCTTTGGGATATCAACTTACCGAAATTACTAAAGCGGCCCTTAAAGAACCAAAATGGGATTATGTGGTGGTTAAAATACCGCGCTGGCCTTTTGATAAATTTACTACTGCTAGACGGACACTAGGTTCACAAATGAAAGCAACCGGTGAAGTGATGGCTTTAGGGAAAACATTTTCGGCAGCCCTTTTAAAAGCAATTCATTCTTTGGAAATGGATTTTACTAGTTTATTGGTACCTGAATTAGCTGATTTATCCAAAGAAGATCTTTACCGAAAATTAAAAATGGCTGATGATGAACGCATCTTTATTGTCGCAGAAGCCTTACGCCGAGATATATCTTTAGAAAAGATTAAAGAATTAACGGGGATTGCTCCTTTTTTTCTGGAAAGCTTAGCCGAAATTATTGCCTTAGAAAAAAAGGAGTGGACCTCAAAGGAATGGCTGTTAGCCAAGGAAATGGGTTTTAGTGATCTAGAACTAGCCCGTTTTCAAGGTTTAACCCCTACAGAGGTTCGTAAAAAACGTAAAGAGTTAGGGATTACCCCTGTATATCGTTTGGTAGATATTTATGCTCATACTACTCCCTACTATTATTCCTGTTATCAGGCTGAAAATGAATTAAAGCCTACTACTCAATCGAAAGTAGTAGTTTTGGGATCAGGACCGATTCGTATTGGTCAGGGAATTGAATTTGATTATTGTTCAGTACATTCTATTTTAGCGATTAAAGAGGCTGGTTTGGAAGCAGTAGTGATTAATAATAATCCGGAAACAGTAAGTACTGATCCAGAAATATCAAATCGTCTTTATTTTGAACCACTTACTTTAGAACATGTTTTAGATGTTCTGGAAGTAGAAAAACCTTTAGGGGTGGTAGTACAGTTTGGTGGTCAAACTGCGATTAATTTGGCTAAACCTTTGCTTGAGTGTGATATCCCTATTTTGGGTACTAAGGTAAATGATCTTGATCGGGCCGAAGATCGGGAAAAATTTGATGCTCTTTTGGAAGAAATAAAGGTACCTCGTCCTCAAGGCAGTATCGCCTATAATCATCATCAGGCTAAAAAAATAGCGGAAACTTTAGGCTTTCCCGTATTAGTAAGACCCTCTTATGTTTTAGGGGGTCGGGCTATGGAAATAGTTTATTCCGAAGCGGAATTAACTACTTATTTAGAAGAAGCAGTACGTGTTTCCGCAGAACATCCTGTTTTAGTGGATCGTTATCTTTTAGGTAAAGAAGTAGAAGTAGATGCCCTTGCTGATGGTAAACAAGTTTTAATTCCTGGAATTATGGAGCATTTGGAAAAAGCGGGGATCCATTCTGGGGATAGTATTGCTATTTATCCACCACAAACCCTAAGTGAAAAGATTAAGCAGACGTTAATTGATTATACAAAAAGGTTAGCTTTAAGTTTACAAATTAAAGGCTTGTTGAATATTCAATTTGTCATTCAAGGTGAAGAAGTCTATGTTTTAGAGGTAAATCCGCGGGCTAG
>DUTS01000067.1 GCA_012841935.1 Clostridia bacterium | reverse complement strand
GGTTAGCATGAAAAGAGTTTTTTTAATTAGTTTCTGTTTGTTAATTTGTTTTTCCGGAAGTGTGCTGGCTTTTTCTGATATTGAGGGACATTGGGCGGAAGAACAAATTAAAGCAGGTGCTAAGCGGGGGTTAATTGCCGGCTATCCAGATGGTACTTTTAGACCAGAGCAATTAATTTCCCGTGCGGAATTTGTTGTTTTGCTTAATCGTATTGAGGTGGAACCACAAACTAAATCCAGGGTTGTTTTTAATGATGTTTCACCTCAGGCTTGGTATTATAGTGATTTAGCTAAGGCAGCTAATTATTGGCAGGGTTATCCTGATGGTTCTTTTCAACCAGAAAAGGGAGTTAGTCGTCAAGAAGCAGCCGCGATTTTAACTCGAATTTTCCCTTTTGGGAAGAGAATTGATAATTTTGTGAATAGCTTTAGTGATCGTGATCAATTTCCCGACTGGAGTGAACATGTACTTTTAATTATGGCCTCCTCTGGTTATTTAAATGGTTATCCTGATGGTACTCTGCGTCCCCAACAGGCATTAACTAGAGCAGAAGTTATCACTATTTTAAATCGTATTATACCGGAAAGAGATTGTGAAATAGGTGTTTTATGGAGTGGAACTGGAACTGAATTAACTAGGATAGATGATACCCAAGCATTAAATTTTGCCAGACTCTATCCCTGGAGTGATATTTTTTCTTGTAATTTAGCTTTCGAAGGTACGCTTTTAGGTGGAACTTCTACTGATGGCCGCAGTGTGGTTTGCTTGCCCAAATTCTATTATCGCCGCACTTTGGAAAATGATGTTTATCAGTTTTGGGTGAGTAGTCGAAAAAGACCGGGCTATGAGCTTCATCCTGCTTTTTGGCGTAATGGTAAAGAAGTGCCCTGTATTTATGTAGGGACTCATTTAGAGAAAAGTGCTGTCACTCATCCTGGTTGGAGTTTTCTAGATATACAAACTTGGAGTGCCCTACAGTTGCTTTATTTAGTTGAATATGCAGAGGCTGATTGCCAAAAAGTTATTTCTGATAATTCTTATCAAGGTCTGCGGGATTTATGGGGGAATCAGGGGCAGTTTGTGCACGGTTTCGAGATTGGCACCGATTTGCAATATTATTTAACACTTAATCCCACTAGTAAAGATTATCAACCTATGGGGGTTTACTTGCCGGCTGAATACCAAAAGGGTAAAATGGCTCTTTTAAAGCAGGCGCCTTGGTTTATGTTTACTTGTGTTCCCCAGGCACCCCAAGGCATTCAAATAGAAGATTTGGCCGTGGCTGTTGGTTGGGAAGGGGATTTGCCTGGTAGTTTGTTTACAGCTTTGTTTGCTGACAAAGAGGCTCTGGAGTTGGCGGCTACCGCTAATCGTTTGGTTTATGTGCCAAATTAAGGGGGTGTTTGTAAATGCCTAGCGAAAAAATAGATTTTGAATTAATTAGACCGATTAGGCAAAAAGTTTATCAGGTAAAAAGTCTTGTGGCCTTAAATTGGGCCAAGGGCTGGCATTTGTATAATTTATTCATGGGTAAACAAAGTTTAAAAGCGAAATCCTGATGTCTTGATTTGTATTGCCACTGGTCGGGGTTTCCATCAGGCTTTGCGTTATGCTCACGAAATTGCGGTCGATAATCGGGGAATATTTACCCGTAAATAAAGATATCGCATGGCATTTTAGTACAGATGACATTGAGAAAAATTTTATTACCAGTATTGGTCGAGAAAGTTTGCAAAACGCACAGCAAACTTTTTATCCCGGGGAAATTTTTGCCCGCTTAATGCCAGAACAGATATTAAAAACTTAGAGAATGTCATCACTTTGCCGCTAGAAAGGTTAAGAAAATTAAAGAGCATCTAATTAAGCAAGTTCCCGAAGAGTTTTTTCGCTAAAATTGAAATTATTAGTTGTATTTTTTAGAAAAGTATGCAATAATAGTGAATACATTCAATATTGTTAAGTGGGAATTCACTAAAAGGGGGGTGTGGGGTTATGAAATATGGAATACCGGCAAAATACTTAAAGCATTTTAAGCCACAACATAGATTCGGTTCGCAAAAAAAGCACCGTCTTGATCAGGCGATTGAAATGGCAAAGGTTACACGTGTACATCAGGAAGCCGATAAGCTTTATCCTAATGCGACATCTTGGATAGGACCTCGGGAGGAACAAACAACTCGATCTGAACAGGATCTTGGGGAACTAGGGAAATAAATAAAACAGGGTCTGAATTTAAATTCAGGACCCTGTTTTATTTATTGACAAACTTTAGGGAGGAGCATATACTAGGGATGAAAGGTAATGAAAGGGAAAAGTAGTCTAGGAGCGGCTTTCCAGAGAGGACGGGTCAGCGGCTGAGAGCCCGTGCGGACGTAAATAGACGAAATGCACCCCGGAGCTGTTGACTTGAAAATAAGTAGGGTCAAACGTAGAGCTGCGTTAAAGCTTTTAAGGTGGGGTTTAATCCCAAACAGGGTGGAACCGCGGGTATCCCGTCTCTGAAGAGGCGGGTTTTTTTGTGGGAAGGGTGAGGAGTTTGGGTTGGCTTAAAAAACAGGTTAAAGTTGTTTTTGAACGTGATCCAGCGGTGAAAAGTGTCTGGGAAGTAATTTTTTGTTACCCTGGTTTTCATGCCATTATTTTGCACCGTTTGGCTCATTGGTTATATAATAAAAAGTGGTTTTTGGGGGCACGTTTTATTTCACAAATTAATCGTTTTTTGACTCAGGTAGAGATTCATCCTGGGGCTAAAATTGGAGAAGGTTTTTTTATTGATCATGGGGCAGGGGTGGTAATAGGTGAAACTGCGGAAATTGGTGATAATGTAACACTTTATCAAGGAGTTACCTTAGGTGGTACTGGCAAGGAAAAAGGGAAACGGCATCCCACCATCGGTAATAATGTCGTGATTAGTGCTGGAGCCAAAGTTTTGGGTTCTTTTAAAGTTGGTGATAATGTAAAAATAGGGGCTGGTTCTGTTGTTTTAAAAGAAGTACCCCCAAATTCTACAGTGGTGGGTGTGCCTGGACGGGTAGTAAAAAGTGAAGGCCGGGTAGTAGATTTAGAACATCATAAACTCCCTGATCCCATTTTAGATGTTTTGGCTGATTTACAGCAGAGAATAAAAGTATTGGAAAATAAGCTAGCGGCAAAGGAGACGAAAAAAGGTGAAGTTGAAAGTCTTTAATACACTTTCCGGTGAAAAAGAGGAGTTTATACCACGTGAGCCACCAGTAGTAAAAATGTATGCTTGTGGTCCTACTACTTATAATTACATTCATTTGGGAAATGCACGCCCTTTGGTTGTTTTTGATACAGTGAGGCGTTATTTGGAGTATTGGGGATACTTGGTAATTTATGTGCAAAATTTTACTGATGTGGATGATAAGATTTTAAAGCGGGCTCAGGAAGAAGAAAAAGAGCCTTTGGCTTTGGCTGAAAACTATATTCAAGAATATTTTCGGGATGCTGAAGCTCTTAATGTGCAAAAGGCTTTACTTCATCCGCGGGTAAGTGAAAATATTGAGGAAATAATTGTTTTTATTCAGGGATTGTTGGCTAAAGGCTATGCCTATGAATGTGCAGGTGATGTTTTTTTTGAGGTAGCCAAATTTAAGGAATATGGGAAACTTTCGGGTAGGTCATTATCTGAATTACGGGTCGGTGCCCGTTTAGAGGTTGATCCCCGTAAAAAAGAACCTTTTGATTTTGTTTTATGGAAAAAAGCTAAAGCAGATGAATTGGCCTGGGATAGTCCCTGGGGTAGAGGTAGACCAGGTTGGCATATTGAATGTTCGGTAATGTCTACTAAATATTTGGGACCTAGTTTTGATATTCATGCTGGTGGTTTAGATCTGATTTTTCCACATCATGAAAATGAAATAGCTCAATCTGAGGCTTTTCATGGGTTGCCCATGGCCAAGTATTGGCTCCATAATGGCTTCATTACTATTGATCAGGCCAAAATGTCTAAATCAAAGGGTAACTTTTTTCTTTTGCGGGAGATCTTAAAGGAATTCGAACCTGAGGTGGTGCGTTTTTATTTGCTTTCTACACATTACCGCCGTCCACTTGATTTTAGCCAATCTAAATTGGAGGAAGCAGCCAGGGCTTGGGAGAGATTAAAAAATACAGATGATCTTTTACAGGAAAAATTGGCAGAAGCTGAGCCCCAAAAAGGTGGGGAAGTTTATTTAGCTGAAATTTCACTTTGGGAAAAACGTTTTTGTGAAGCGATGAATGATGATTTTAATACCGCTTTGGCTTTAGCTGTGCTTTTTGAGGCCTCCAAAACAATTAATGGTTGGTTAGGGGAACTTACCAATCATTTAGTTTTGGAAAAGGCTGCTAAGAAGTATCGGCAGTTGGCCGAAATTTTAGGTTTACAATTTGTTCAAAGAGAAGCGGAAAAGGCTTTATGGGGTGAATTAGTGGAATTGGTCATTGCTCTGCGTCAAGAAGCACGGGAGCGTAAGGATTTTGCTGTAGCTGATTATTTACGGGAAAAACTACAATCCTTGGGTATCATTGTGGAAGATACACCAGCGGGAGTTAGGTGGAAATTAGATGGAAAATAAGGAGATAAATAGCCTTTCCCCTTTGGTGTGGGCTTATCTTGGGGATGCGGTATTTGAATTAATGGTAAGGGCCCATTTAGTTAGACAAGGTTGGCAAAAGCTTGAAGATTTGCATCGGCAAACAACTGCTTTGGTTAATGCTGGGGCACAGGCTGATCTGCTGCAGAGCTTGCATGGCTTTTTAAGTGTAGATGAGGAAGATTTGGTACGGCGGGGGCGAAATATGAAGAGTCAGGTGCCCAAAAATATTTCCATGGGGGAATATCGTTTGAGCACCGGGTTTGAAGCACTCTTGGGTTATCTTTATTTATCTGGTAAACAGGAGAGGCTTGCAGAAATTTTTGCTTATTTGTTGGAAGTAAGGGGGCATGAAAAATGAAAAAAGGGGGGATTATTGCGGGGAAAAACTCTGTGGAAGAAGCTTTAAAGGCGGGTAGGCCTTTAAATAAAGTTTTTTTTGCTCGGGGTATCAAGCGAGGAACTATTCAAGAAATTATTTCTTTGGCGGAAAAGCAGGGTATTCCTTATCAATTTGTGGCCCGGGAAAAATTAGATTCTTTAGCAGAGGGTAATCTCCATCAGGGGGTTTTGGCTTGGGCAGGTGTCAAGGCTTATGTGGAATGGGAAGAAATGATTGGACGGGCAGAGCGGAAAAAAGAAATACCTTTTTTGGTTATTTTGGATGGTCTTGAGGATCCGCAAAATTTGGGTGCCATTTTGCGAACAGCCGAGGTGGTAGGTGTACACGGGGTAATTATTCCTAAACATCGAGCTGTAGGGCTAACTCCGGCCGTGTCTAGGGCCTCGGCAGGGGCGGTGGAATATGTGCCAGTAGCTAGAGTGGCCAATTTGCCGCAAGTAATGGATAAGTTAAAAGAGCGGGGTTTTTGGTTAGTGGGAACTGAGCCTTTGGCTGAGCGGAATTATCTGGAGGTGGATTTAAAAGAACCATTGGCATTAGTTTTGGGAAGTGAAGCAGAAGGAATGCGGCGTTTGGTTAAGGAAAAATGTGATTTTTTGGTCAAAGTACCCATGAGGGGCAAAATAAATTCACTTAATGTTTCGGTGACTGCTGCTCTACTTTTTTATGAGGTCATTCGACAGCGTGGTTGGTTATAATTTAAAAGCAAAACAGCTTGACCTTTTAAAAATTTTTAGGTTATAATATTGACGGTGGCGTGGACAAGTTGCCGGTTGTGAAAAGTGGGGGATGGAGGGATAAAGAAATGACGGTGGCTACCCAACCAAGGAGTTTGGATTCTTTCGAATTTTTGGAAGATGAGTATGTTGTCAGTTTAGCCAGAAACGGTGATCAGGAGGCATTGGAGTACTTAATTAGTAAGTATAAAAAGTTTGTTAGGGTTAAATCCCGTTCTTATTTTTTGATCGGGGCCGATCGGGAAGACATTATACAAGAGGGTATGATTGGGTTATATAAAGCGATTCGTGATTTTCGGGCAGAAAAATTATCTTCTTTTCGGGCTTTTGCGGAACTGTGTGTTACCAGACAAATCATAACGGCAATTAAAACGGCAACTCGCCAAAAACATATTCCTTTGAATTCGTACATATCCCTAAATAAACCTATTTATGATGAAGAATCAGACCGCACTTTACTGGATGTACTTTCTAGCACTAAAATTTCCGACCCGGAAGAATTGATGATTAATCGAGAAGAATTTTGCGATATTGAAGAAAAAATGGGGGAGATACTTAGTACTTTGGAATGGCAAGTCTTAATGTTTTATTTGGAAGGAAAAAGCTATCAAGAAATCGCTACTGAGTTGGAAAGACATGTTAAGTCAATTGACAATGCTTTGCAAAGGGTAAAGCGAAAATTAGAGCGGTACCTAGAAAAGCGTAACCAAGAAGAATATAGTTAAAATAAATTTTAAAAACACTTGACCTAAATTCTTGTTTTATTGTATAATAAAGTTCGCAAGTGCCGCCGGCTCACTAATTTTCCGAGCCGGTTAATATTATTTACCGCGGGATGGAGCAGCTGGTAGCTCGTCGGGCTCATAACCCGGAGGTCGAAGGTTCAAATCCTTCTCCCGCAACCAGTATGCTGGCGTAGCTCAGTCGGTAGAGCGTATCCTTGGTAAGGATAAGGTCACCGGTTC
>DUTS01000066.1 GCA_012841935.1 Clostridia bacterium | reverse complement strand
TAGTAATTCTAAAAAGATTTCGTTAACTTTATGTTCAACATATGGAGTTCTAGATGATAAGCCGGAAGTTGAGAAAATTCCGCAAAAGGTGCAGATGGATTTTACTATAAAAATGCCTTCTGAAGAAGAAATTTTAAAAGAAAATTATTATTATATTTATCGCAATGTTATAGAAACAAATCGGGATAGTGAACTTTGGCATAATGCTTTGGTAGCATATGGCGATATCCAAATTTATGCTTCGGATGTAAAGATAAACGGTAAGGTTTTTGCTAAAGGAACAAGTGATGGAGGTTTTGTTTTATGTGGGAATGGTGAGACAGTAGAAGTTAATAGTAATCTTATCTCGGCAAATAGTGTAAAAATTAGTGCGGAAACTAAAAATAATATATTAAATGTAAATGGAAATATTTATGCAGATAATGTGATTATTGACCATGAAACTAAAAATAATGAAATAAAAATTAAAGGTGATGTTTACACCAAAGATGATTTGGTATTAAATGGTGAAAAATCTCGATTAAAAATTGAAGGTAATTATTATGGTTTTTCCGACGGGGCTTTGTCTAGCAAACATGATGAAAGTAGTGGAATTATAATTAATGCCATGGATATAAGTACGGAGGATGGTTCGGAATTGAAAATCTTTGGTGAAGAAATGTTTGTTAATGGTGTCTCTTATATTGATGTTGTAGATAATAAAGGATATCCTTATTCTACTGGTGAAAGTGTTTCTATTAAAGGTAATTATAGGGTTTATGGTAGCTATTTTCTTGATGATGATTATTATTATTATTATAATTATTATGCACCATTGACCTTAGTTGAGGAGAGGTTAAATAAATCTACTAATGTACGTCAAAAAATGAATGTCTTTCGCAAAGCAGAATATTTTTGGAATTTCGGGGAAAAGGCCGAAATTCCTACATGGTTAAATAAGGGAACTAATATAGTTTTACCGGAACCTGCAAAAATTTATTCAACCGGAGCATTTATAACAAATAATAAAATATATAAAAATGGTGGGCTTTATACATATGGGGAAGCACAGGGAAAAATTGAGGAGTGTTCCTCCTTATATTACCAGAATCTGCTGGGTGAGTATTCTGAGTATGTACATATAAAGGATTTTGATCAAAGTTCATCTTTAGAGGTTATTTGTTTTTCTTCAAATAAAAATATTTATTTGGTTGGTCCGGGAGGGGATCAAAATGTGCCGTCAAATAATATACTTAAAAATGTTGATGCTAATGTTAATGGAATTATAGTTTCTGAAGGAGATGTTTATTTACGTGGGACGCTTAATTTCAAAGGAACTATTATAACTAATGGGAATATTTTTATAGAAGATTCCTACCCAAAAAGTTTTACTAATAGTTGGTTTTACATTTTTGAAAAAATAAATCGGGAAGTAGCTGAAGCTGATGATCCCTTCGTTTATTCTGATGAATATATCAATCGAACTATTGAATCTTCCTTAGAAGTAACTGAACCGACTAATATTGTTGCCTATAAGCAATATATTTCCATAGATAATTGGGAAAAACTTTAAGGGGGGAATGCCTAGTGAGGAAAATTATTAGGTTCGATCAAGCTGGTTTAACCCTGGTAGAATTAGTTATTGGTATTTCTTTAGCTTCCGTGGTTATGAGTGCCATTGCCATTTTTATTGTTGGTAATATTCGTTTTTCAAATACTGCTCAAGATGAAATTATTATTCAGGAACAGGTGCGTCGTGCTATGCAGGTGATTGTTGATTTGTCTATGGATAAAGAAAGTTATGTAGCAAGTTCTAACCAACTTGTCTTAAAAAAAGGTACAAAACAGGTTACCTTTAAATTAGAAGGTAATGATCTAAAGTTTACAAACGAAAGTAATCAATCGGAAACATTGGCTAAAAACATTGAAAGTTTTAAGGTTACTGATAAAGGATCTAAGTTCTTTAATGTGACTATTAAGGGAATCAAAAATAAGGGTAATAAGAAAAAGGAAGTTAGTTTTGAATTAACTAATGAAGTTTTTTTGCGTAATTAAAGATAAAGAACTGTTATGTTTATAAAAAAATCTCCGCTTAATTAGGGAGATTTTTTTTCTGTAGTTTAATTAATTTTAAAAGTTTACTGCTGAGAAATATTGTTCCGGCAAGTGAAAAAAGGATTAAAAAGAAAAGAATAAAAATCTTGGTTAAGTAAAATAAATTAAAAAGAAAGGTAGTACTTAACAGGGTTGAGGTTGTGGGAGGTGTAAGTGCTGGCAGTGAAAGCCGAGAAAACCAATTACCTTTTTGAATGAAAACATAACTGATGAGGCCAGCTAAGATGCTGTGCAGAATTCTTGTTTGGTGAAAAAATGTTGTTTTAATACCGGTTTTATTTAAAACACCACTTACCTGTGAATGAATGGATAGTCCACACCAACCTAAAAGGATACTGGTTAAAATAATTTTTTCTTGTAAAGGTACCATCGTGAGAGAAAGTTCATTGATGCCTAAAGTCATTTCCCAAAAACCAGTGGCCAGGGCCTCAGCAGTGCTGGGGTCAAAATGAAGGACCTGCAAAAGTAGGCTGAAGGGATAGGCACATAAATGCAGTAGGGAAGTAGTTTCTAGAATTTTAATCAGTACGGCATAACTAATTACAAATCCACCGATTAAACAAATGGTATTAATACCATTTTTTATGGCAGTGCTAAAAAGTTGACTAAAGGGCTCGGCAGGTAATAATAGTCTTTGGTGTTTAAATGTAAAACTAGTTTCCCGAGGGGAAAATCGTGAAACTAGACCTAAAAGAATACCAATAAGTAGATTAGCTAAATAATGACTAATAAGGAGTAAGGGACCTAGAGAGGGCTGTCGAAAAATTCCAATGGCAACTGCTGACATTAAAAAAAGCGGACTGGCATTATTGGTAAAGGCAATCAAGCGTTCTGCCTCGCAGCGGCTGCAGCCTTTCAGCTCATACAGGCGTTTGGTGAGCACAGCACCCATGGGAAATCCCGAACTGAATCCCATGGCCAGTACAAAGGAGGCTTCTCCGGGTAAATTAAACAGGGGCCGCATTAAAGGCTCTAAAAGAATACCTAAAAATCTTATTATTCCTAGATTAAACATAATTTCGGTGATAATAAAAAAAGGGAGTAAAGAGGGGACTAAGACATTAGCCCATAATTCCAGACCGTAAAGGGCCCCTTGATAAGTTTTTTCAGGCCAAATGAGCATGGTGATTACTAAAAAAATAATGGCCCAGGTGAAAAAAAAGGTATAAAAATTTGTTTTTTGTTTGGCCATAACCGATCCCCCTTTTTGAAATTATATGGGGGAGAATAATTACTAGACCAAATTAAACATTTACCGGCGGAAGTTGGTAGTCAAGATTAGCTGTGCGGGTCATTGGATTTGGATATAAAAGTGTATATAAATTAGTGGCTAAAACATCTTTTTCCCAAAAGGGGAATATTTCCGGATGTTTTTTTAGATGGTGGTCTATTTGTGCCCCACGGCTAATTATTGGTAAGGTGCCTTTCAGTTTAATTTGACGCAATAGTTTTTGTCCGCGGTCAGTAAAACCCAAAAGACGGAGGTAAGGAGGACCTTTTTCTAGACAGAGTTCAGCTTCTTTTGTATAATCTAAAAGAAGATGAATTAGAAAACGCTGTAAACGTGTATAAGTAAATCGTTTTGTTTTTAGTTTTTTAAGAAATTCTTGAATATCAGTTGTCTGGTGAGCTAAACGATAAATACGGTTTTCTAATCCTTCTGTAATCTCGATAATTTGTTTGAGTTTTTCAGGGGTTGAGCGTCTTAAAAGAGTCATCAATTGAGTGTTTAATTGTTTAAAATAGATGGGGGCACGACCTTGTGAAAATTCTTGGGCAAGAATAGTTATTGTTTCTAAAGGTAGGGAGTTTTTTAAGGTTTGCAGTTTTTCTATGAAATTTAGGGGTGGGGAAATTAAATGATGGCGGATGGCACTAGCACTTGGATATAATCTGCTTAAGTCTTTGTTTAGATAGTCACTGCCTTTACGTTTTAGAATAAAAGGTATTAAATTAAGATCTAGTTCCTGAATAATTTGTAAATAAGTAAGTCCCAAAATATTATTGGGGCTTTGTAAAATTGGCAAGAATTCTGGGGGTAAAGCCTGGGTTCTTGCTTGAGGATAAGAAAGTCCTTGTTTTAGTAGGTTTTGTAATTTTTGCTGATAGGCTTTTGGTTCTGAGGCTAAATAGGCTGCGGCTTTTTTTAAAAGTATATTTTGTTTTGTTTCCACACCAAAGGCTAAATGGGTGGTAATTCCGGTACTGGTTAAGGTTTCGATACCTCCCCGGGCAAACCAATAGGCACTGCGGGTAGCATAAAGTACTGGTAATTCAAAAACTAGGTCAATTCCTTGTTGTAAAGCCATAGCACAGCGGGCCCATTTATTAACTAAAGCAGGTTCACCACGCTGTAGAAAATTTCCGCCTAGTACACAAATTATCCCTTGGGGAGACAGTTCTTTTTGAATTGTCCGCAAATGATACAGGTGTCCTTGATGAAAAGGATTGTATTCCGCTATAATTCCGATAATCGGCATTATTATTCCCCCTCGGGTTGATTATATCAAAGGAGGTTGTGAAAATGAATTTAATGGACCGAATTAAAGTTCAAGCACAAAAAAATAAGCGGACTATTGTTTTACCAGAAGGTACAGAAGAGAGGATTGTGACTGCAGCTAGTATAATTGCTGCCGAAAAATTGGCTGTACCGGTATTACTTGGTCAAGAAGCAGCTATAAAAAAGGTAGCTCAAAAAACAGGTAGTGATCTTAGTAATGTCAAGATTGTTGATCCTGCTCTTTCCAAAGATTTTTCTACTTATGTTCAGGAGTTATATGAATTGCGTAAACATAAGGAAATTACTTTAGAGGATGCCCAAAAAATGCTGGAAAGTAATTTATATTGGGGAGTCATGATGCTTTATCGCGGTGAGGCAGATGGTCTGGTGGCTGGAGCCGCAAATGCTACAAGTGCTGTTTTACGTCCAGCTTTACAAATCATTAAAACTGTTCCAGGTATTTCTTCTGTATCAGGTGCCTTTTTAATGCTTAGTCCTTACCAAGAATTTGGGGAAGAAGGAGTACTACTTTTTGCTGATTGTGCGGTGAACCCTTTGCCAACTGCTAAACAGTTGGCGGAAATAGCGGTAGTGTCGGCTCAAACTGCGGTCTCTTTAATTGGCTTGGAACCAAAAGTGGCCTTACTGTCTTTCTCTACTAAAGGTAGTGCTCAACATGAATTAGTGGAACAGGTGCGTCTAGCTGTAAAATTAGCAAAAGAAAAAGCACCTGATTTAATTATTGACGGTGAATTACAAGCTGATACAGCTTTAGTGCCTGAGGTGGCCCTAGCCAAAGCTCCGGAAAGTCCGATTGGGGGAGCGGCTAATGTTTTAGTTTTCCCGGATTTGCAGTCTGGTAATATTGCTTATAAATTAGTACAGAGATTAGGTAAAGCTGAAGCCATTGGTCCTATTTTGCAGGGAATGGCCAAACCAGTTAATGACCTTTCCCGGGGTTGTAGTGTCGAAGATATTGTAAACATGGTAGCTATTACGGCTTGTCAGGATTAGCTTGCAATAATTTTTGTTCCTTTATATAATAAAAAGGCTTGCAGGGGAGTGAATGGTTGTGAAAATTCACCTAGAGGCATTATGGCAGGAACTTGGTGCAAGTAAAAAGTTTAGTTTTTGTTTAGCAGAATTGGCTTCCTTGGAGGAGTTAACATTAATAGAGCCGCTTTTTGTAAGGGGTAAAATAGTTAATCAGGGTAGTTTTTTAGAATTAATGATTAGTTTGCAAACCAAATTATTATTAGTTTGTTCTCGCTGTCTTGATGAAGTAAATTATCCTTTGAAAATAGAAATTAAAGAACGCTATTATTTAGAAAAGCCACTGACAAGTGATGAGCAGGCGTTTGCTGCACCACAGTGGCTTGATTTAAAAGCATTAGCCCAGGAAAACATTATTCTTAATATACCGATGCGTATCCTTTGTCAGCCGGATTGTCCGGGACTTTGTCCACAATGTGGTATTAATTTAAAATTAGCTAAATGTGCTTGTCAAGTTGAAACAGGTGATCCCCGGTTAGCAGTCTTGGCACAATTGAAAAAGTGAATGGGGGAAAGGGGGCGGAATAAATGGGTGTACCAAAAAGACGTCGTTCAAAAGCTGTTGTTAGGCGGAGAAGGGCGGAATTAATGAAATTAAAAAAAGTAGGTTTTGTTTTATGTACTAATTGTCATGAACCAAAACTACCACATCGGGTCTGTCCCGCATGTGGGCATTATAAAGGCCGGGAGGTAGTTTCCTCGAAAGAATAAAGTGGCTTTAAAAAACCACGACAAAGAATTTTCTTTGTTGTGGTTTTTTTACTTGCCAAAAATAAGCAGAGCCTTTATACTAGGTATTGATACCAGGTAATAAAGGGGCGAAAAAGATGCAGCAAAGGCTGAATAAGCAGGAACGACAGGAAAAACTGAAGGCAGTGATTAGGGATAATCCCTTTGTCACTGATGAGGAATTAGCAGAACATTTTTCTGTTTCCATTCAAACGATTCGTCTAGATCGTTTGGAATTGGATATTCCGGAATTACGTACACGTATGGTACAGGTAGCAGAACGGGTTCATCAAAAAGTAAGATCAATGGTGGCACATGAAATGGTTGGTGAGTTGGTGGAGTTGCAGTTGGGGAAATTCGCTACCTCTATTTTGCAGGTTACTCGGGAAATGGTTACGCAAAAAAGCGGAATCTGTAGAGCCGATTATTTGTTTGCTCAGGCTAATTCTTTGGCTGCAGCCATAATTGATGCTGAAGTGGTTTTAACAGGTAGTGCTAGACTGCGTTTTCGTCGTCCGGTACATTTACATGAAAAAATCAAGGCATATGCCTTTTTGGCTAGAAAGAAAATTAATAAATATTTAATTAAGGTTGTTTCTAGTGTGGATAGTGAAGAAGTATTTGTCGGTAAGTTTATTTTTGTGGCTCAACAGGAGGGAAAATGAATGAGAATAGCGATAGATGCTATGGGTGGAGATTATGCTCCACAGGAGATTGTTCATGGAGCCTTGGGGGCTTTAAATGATCAACAGGATTTGGAATTAATTTTGGTTGGTCAGGAAGCGGCCATTAAAGAACATTTGCCTAAAAAATATGCTGAGGAAAGGCTGACTATTCACCATTGTACAGAATTTATTGCTATGGAGGAAACACCAGTGGTGGCTTATCGTAAAAAAAAGGATGCTTCTATTACGGTGGCTACCCGTTTGGTTAAGGAGGGCCACGCTCAAGCTGTAATTTCTGCGGGTAATACTGGTGCTCAAATGGTGGCTTCACTTTTTGGTTTAGGGCGTTTACCCGGAATTAGTAGACCAGCTATCGGTACTGTCCTGCCTGGTTTGGAAGGACCTAAACTTTTGGTAGATGCAGGGGCCAATACTGAATGTAAGGCCGAAAATTTATTACAATTTGCTTTGATGGGTAGTGTTTATGCCGAAAAAATATTGGGGATTAAAAATCCCCGTATTGGTTTGGTTAGTAATGGTAGTGAACCTACTAAAGGAAATGAACTTACACTTAAGGCTCATCAATTGTTGGCTAATGCCGAACAAATAAATTTTATGGGTAATGTCGAAGGGCGTGATTTTTTGGTAGGACCAGTTGATGTTTTGGTTTGTGATGGTTTTGTAGGTAATATTATTCTAAAAGCTGTAGAAGGGACGGGTACTGGTATGTTTACCCTTTTGCGAGAGGAATTGACAAGTAATTGGCGTAGTAAAATGGGGGCTTTTTTACTTTTACCTGCTTTAAAGAAAATGAAAGCCAGATTGGATTATACTGAATTTGGGGGAGCACCTCTTTTGGGTGTAAAAGGTTTAAGCATAATTTGTCACGGCAGCTCTAATGCTCACGCTATCCGCAATGCGGTTCGAGCTGCGGTTAAATGTATAGAAAAAGAAATGGTCTCTACTTTAGAAAATAATTGTTGCTCTGCCGGGGTTGGTGAAAAAGATGTTAAATAAGTTGCGTGCCGTAGGTATTGTCGGTTTGGGTACTTGGCTGCCGGAAACGAGAATTACTAATCAGGATCTAATGAAGATGGTAGATACTTCTGATGAGTGGATTTTAACCCGTACTGGAATCGCGGAAAGACGTAAAGCCCTACCTACAGAGGCGGCTTCTGATTTGGGGGCCAAGGCCGCTGAGAGGGCTTTGGTTGCGGCGAAAATTAAGCCAGAAGCTGTAGATTTAATTATTGTGGCTACTACTACTCCGGATATGTTTTTTCCAGCTACAGCGTGTTTGATTCAAAAAGAAATTGGGGCTGTCAATGCTGCTGCCTTTGATTTATCGGCAGCCTGTTCTGGTTTTTTGTATGCACTGTCTGTAGGTAATCAGTTTATTGCTACAGGTACATATGATACTGTTTTGGTGGTTGCTGCTGAAACCTTGACTAAGCTGGTAAATTGGTCTGATCGCGGTACCTGTATTTTGTTTGGTGATGGAGCCGGGGCGGCTGTTTTACAGGCTGTGGAAGCTGGTAGTGGTTTTTTGGCTTTTGATTTAGGGGCAGAAGGCAGTGGTGCGGAATTATTAAAAGTTCCGGCAGGTGGTTCCCGTCGACCTGCTAGTTTAGAAACAATAGAAAATAATGAACATTATATTGTTATGCAGGGAAATGAAGTATTTAAATTTGCAGTACGTATTATGGGGGAGACAGCCTGCAAGGTATTAGCTAAAGCCGGTCTTTCACATCGTGATTTGGATTATTTAGTACCTCATCAAGCCAATACACGAATTATTAGTGCTGCTTGTAAACGCTTGGGGCTTTCCGAAAAAAAAGTATATGTGAATTTATCTCGTTATGGCAATATGTCGGCTGCCTCGATTCCCGTAGCTTTGGATGAAGCCGTCAAAGGGGGTTGTATTCAAAAAGGTGATTTGGTACTTTTGGTTGGTTTCGGGGCTGGTTTGACTTGGGGTTCTACTGTAATGAAATGGGTTATTTGAGAGGGAGGGAGAAAATAGTGAGAACAGAATTATGTGATTTACTGGGAATTGAATATCCTATTTTACAAGGAGGTATGGCCTGGGTAGCTACAGCTGAACTTGCTGCAGCAGTTTCTGAGGCAGGAGGTTTAGGTTTAATTGGGGCTGGTAGTGCACCAGCAGATGTAGTGCGGGCAGAAATTTTAAAGGCCAAAACTTTAACTAAAAAGCCTTTTGGGGTGAATGTTTATTATCTTTCACCTTATGTGGAAGAAGTTATAGAGGTTGTTTTACAGGAAAATGTGCGGGTTATTACTACTGGTGCTGGTAATCCGGGCAAACACATCCCCAAATTAAAAGCTAAGGGAATTAAAGTGATTCCGGTAGTTTCTTCGGTAGCCTTAGCGAAAAGAATGGTTCGCGGTGGAGCTGATGCTTTAATAGCCGAAGGTATGGAATGTGGTGGTCATGTAGGGGAATTAACTACTCTGGCTTTCTTACCACAAGTGGTAGATGCGGTTGACGTGCCGGTGATTGCCGCCGGGGGAGTGGCTGATGGAAGACAGCTGGCTGCTGTATTTTGTTTGGGAGCCCAAGGCGTGCAAATGGGTACTCGTTTTATTTGTGCAGCCGAATGTCAGGTTCATGATAATTATAAGCAGGCGGTTTTAAAGGCTAAGGATCGAGATACGGTACTGACCGGTTTTCAAGGACATTATGTACGTGTTCTAAAAAATAAGTTAACTCGCGAATATCAAAGCTTGGTTCGGGAAGGGGCCTCTGATGAAAAATTGGCAGAATTGGGTGTCGGTAGATTACGTGCAGCAGTAATTGAAGGTGATGTGGAAAAAGGCTCTTTAATGGCTGGTCAAGTGGCAGCCATGATCCATAAAATTCAGCCAGCTGCGGAAATAATTAATGAAATTATAGCTGAAGCTAAAGCAGTTTTTGGTAATAATGTATTGAAATGAGGCGATATAATGAGAAAGATTGCATTTTTATTTCCCGGGCAAGGTTCACAATATGTAGGGATGGGTAGAGAACTATTTACCCAATATCCTGTAGCCCGTCAAGTATTTCAATTAGGTGATGAAGTTTTGGGCTATCCAATAAGTTTACTTTGTTTTAATGGCCCAGAAGAAGAATTGAGGCTCACTGCTAATACACAGCCAGCTATTTTGCTTACTAGTGCGGCTATTCTTAAAATAGTGGAAGAACATGGTTTGCGGCCGGATTTTGTAGCAGGACATAGTTTGGGGGAATATACGGCTTTGATTGCTGCTGGTTCTTTAAGTATTCGTGATGCTGTTTGGCTAGTTCGGAACCGGGGAATTTTTATGCAGCAAGCCGTATCTCCGGGCCAAGGCACCATGGCCGCAATTTTAGGTTTAAATACAGAACAAATAAAAGCCATTTGTACTCAGGTGGCCGAATATGGTATTGTTGAACCAGCCAATTATAATTGTCCAGGGCAGATTGTTTTAGCAGGAGAAACAGAGGCTATTAAACAGGCCATGGCTTTGGCACAGGAATATGGTGCTAAACGAACTTTAGAATTATCTGTAAGTGGTCCTTTTCATTCTAGTCTATTGCAAAATATTTCTACTCAACTAGCTTCTATTTTGGAAAAGGTAATTATTTCTCGTCCTTGGGTTCCGGTAGCAGCCAATTGTACCGCGGAATTGGTAACTAGTCCTTTAAAGATAAAGACTAATTTAATTCAACAGGTTAATCATGCGGTTTTATGGCAGCAATCTATAGAAAGATTGTTGGCAGAGGGTGTTACTACTTTTGTAGAAATTGGACCAGGAAAAGTTCTAAGTGGTTTATTAAAAAGGATTGCTAAAAATATAGAAATGTATAATATTGAGGATAGGAGTTCTTTGGAAGAAACACTTGCTTGCTTAGGAGGTGAAATAAATGTTAACTGAGCAGGTAGTATTGATTACAGGTGCCTCGCGGGGGATAGGTAGGGCCATAGCTATCGCTTTTGCCGAAAAAGGAGCTCAGGTAATTGTAAATTATAAAGGAAATCTGGCTGCAGCAGAAGAAGTAAAAGCAATAATTGAAAAAAACGGTGGTTTAGTGGAAATTCTTCAGGCAGATGTTTCTCAAGCTGAACAAGTAAAAAAAATGCTGGCCCATATTTTAAAGAAATATGGTAAGATTGATGTTTTGGTGAATAATGCTGGTATAAATCGTGATACTTTAATTATGAGAATGAAAGATGAGGCCTGGGATAAAGTAATCCAAACGAATTTAACCGCAGCTTTTTATTGTCTTCGTGAAGTAACTCGTCCTATGTTAAAACAGCGTTCTGGTAGAATAATTAATATTGCTTCCGTAGTGGGGCTTCATGGTAATGTGGGGCAGGCTAATTATGCTGCTGCCAAAGCGGGTTTAATTGGCTTAACAAAAAGTGCTGCCCAAGAATTAGCTCCTCGTGGTATAATGGTAAATGCCATTGCACCTGGTTTTATTGATACAGATATGACTCGTCAATTACCAGAACAAATTCAAGAAAAGATTAAAACTCAAATACCGGTGGGGCATTGGGGGGAACCTGTAGATGTCGCACAATTAGCCGTATTTCTAGCTAGTCCACAGGCTGCTTACATAACCGGGCAAGTAATTGCCGTTGATGGTGGTCTGACAATGTAAAGTGAATTGTTTTTTCCGGGGAAGGGGGTGAAGTTGTGAGTGATATTATGGATGAATTTGTTAGGATTAGATCATTGGTGGCTGAACAATTGGGGGTAGATGAACAAGATATTAATTTGGAAACTACTTTTGATGATTTGAATGCCGATTCGCTTGATGTAGTGGAATTAATTATGGCTTTAGAAGAAGAATTTGACATGGAGATCCCTGATGAGGATGCCGAGAAAATTAGGACAGTAGGTGATGCTGTTGAGTATATTAAGGAACAGCAGTAGGTATGAGTATTTTTAAAAGTTGTCATTATCGGTAATAGCTCCGTGGTTAATTACTGCGGAGCTATTATTCAAAAGCAATGGTTTGGAGGTATTAATGTGCACTTGCCAGCATTAAAGATTGGGCATTTGAAACCTAAATTCCCTATTATTCAAGGTGGTATGGCCGTGAGGATTTCCACGGCACCTTTGGCTGCGGCGGTAGCTAATGAAGGTGGTATTGGGATTATTGCCGCCAGTGGTTTAAGTATTCAAGAATTAAAAGCTGAAATTCGCCGAGCCCGGGCTTTAACTAAGGGCATTATTGGGGTGAATGTGATGTACGCCGCTACAGCCTTTAAGGAATTGGTTATTTCTGCTCTGCAGGAAAAAATTGATTTGGTTATTTCCGGTGCCGGTTTTTCACGTGATATCTTTACTTGGGGTAAGGAAGCACGTATTCCGATAGTACCGATTGTCTCTTCGGTAAGATTAGCTAAACTTTCCGAGAGATTAGGTGCCAAGGCTATTGTTGTAGAGGGTAAAGAGGCAGGTGGACATTTAGGTACAGAAGAAAAGGTTGCCGAGATTGTACCTGAGGTTAAAAAAAATGTTAATATTCCTGTGATTGCTGCAGGAGGAATTGTCACCGGAGAAGATATTGCTACAGCTATTCGTCAAGGGGCTGATGGGGTTCAAATGGGTACGCGTTTTGCCTTAAGTGAGGAATCAAATGCGGCCCCTAATTTAAAAGAATTCTATTTAGAGTCCCCACATGAATTTGTCTTGATAGATAGTCCGGTGGGTTTAAAAGGTAGGGCTTTAAAAAATGAATTTACGGAAAAGCTCTTGTCCGGAAAAATTAATCCTGTACAAAAATGTAAACGCTGTCTAAAATTTTGTAAGGGTAATTTTTGTATTATGACAGCATTAGAAAATGCTCAACAAGGTAATTTGAAAGATGGTTTGGTTTTTATTGGTGAATCTTTGGCCAAAATAAAACAATTAATGTCGGTTAAGGAAATTTTTCAGGCTCTGTTAAAAGAAATAGAATTATCTTAAATAAGTAGTGGGGGGTGAATCGCCTGATGAATGAAAGGGTTGTTGTTACTGGAATGGGTGCAGTTACACCTTTAGGTAATACAGTAGCTGAGTTTTGGAAAAATTTGTGGCAAGCCAAATCCGGAATAAAGCGAATTACCCGTATAGATATTAAAGATGTTCCGACACAAATTGCCGGGGAAGTAAAAAACTTTCAACCGGAATTATATCTAGATCGCAAAGAAATGCGGCGTATGGATCGTTTTTCTCAATTTGCTATTGCCGGGACAAAAATGGCTTTAGAAGACGCCAGAGTGGATTTGGGAGTTGTACCTTCTGAGAGAATGGGAGTAATAATCGGTTCCGGAATTGGGGGTATGGAAACTTTAGAAGAACAGATTGAAATAAGGTTAGCCAAAGGTTCTAGAAGAGTTAGTCCCTTTTTTATTCCCATGATGATTAGTAATATGGCGGCTGGACAAATTTCAATATTTTGCGGTGCTACGGGACCAAATTATACTGTGGTTACTGCTTGTGCTTCGGCTACACATGCTATTGGCGAGGCTTTTCGGTTAATTCAGCGGGGTGATGCGGATTTAATAATTAGTGGTGGTTGTGAAGCTCCCATAACTAAAATGGCTTATGCCGGTTTTTGTGCTATGCGGGCTTTATCAACTTATAATGAAGTTCCTGAAAAGGCTAGTCGACCTTTTGATCGAAATAGGGATGGGTTTGTGATGAGTGAAGGTGCCGGTATTTTAGTTTTAGAAAGTTTGACTTCGGCTTTAAGTCGTAAGGCACCTATTTATGCCGAAATATTGGGTTATGGGGCTACAGCTGATGCTTACCATATTACAGCTCCTGCACCAGGAGGTAAAGGAGCAGCTAAGGCAATGTCTCTTGCTTTAAAGGATGCCAATTTGGCACCAGAAAAAATTGATTATATTAATGCTCACGGCACTTCTACGGAATTTAACGATAAAATGGAAACAGCTGCTATCAAAACTGTTTTTGGTCAGCATGCTTATCGCTTAGCAGTCAGTTCTACTAAATCGATGACTGGCCACCTTTTGGGTGCTGCGGGTGGAGTAGAGGCTATTGCTGCTGTTTTGGCTTTACAGCACGATTTGGTACCACCTACCATTAATTATGAGGAACCAGATCCTGAATGTGATTTAGATTATGTGCCTAATCAAGCCAGAGAAATGCCGGTTCAATATGCTTTGAGCAATTCCTTGGGTTTTGGGGGTCATAATGCCTCACTTTTGTTTGCTAAATTTAAGGATTAAGGAGTTTTTATTTTGCAGAATAAAAGAAACGAAGCTTGGAGACAATTATTATCCAAATTACCTTTATCAAAAAAACCAGATCTGGGTTTAATTGAGCAAGCCCTTACACATCCTTCAGCCGTATATGAACATTTACCTGGTCAAAAAATACATAATCAGCGGTTGGAGTTTTTGGGAGATGCTGTGATTGGTTTGGTTATTGCCGAATATTTGTATCAGCACTATCCGCAAAAAAGTGAAGGGGAATTAACTAAAATGCGGGCAGCTATTGTTTGTGAGGCTGCACTAGTACAAAGTGCCCAAGCGTTAGAATTAGGTAAATATCTTTTATTAGGTAAGGGAGAAAAATTAACAGGGGGTGCTGAGCGAGTCTCCAATTTGGTAGATGCTTTCGAGGCTTTACTTGGTGCCTTGTATCTTTCTTTAGGTTTAAAAGAAGTAAGTAAGTTAATTTTGCTGGTCTTACAAAAGCAAATTCAAGAAGCCCTTCAGGGTGAATGGGGAGATTTTAAAACTGAATTACAGGAATATATTCAGCAAAATCCTGATAGTAGTTTACATTATCAAATTCTACGGGAAAGTGGACCTGATCATGCTAAACAATTTTTAGCTGCTGTTTTTTTAAATGGGCAAAAATTAGCTGAAGGTCAAGGAAGAACAAAAAAAGAAGCTGAACAGCAGGCTGCCAAGGAGGCTCTTAAAGATTTGCGGGGCTAAAAGGACAGGATTTTTAAAAAAGATAGCGAATTAAAGAACTAGTAAGTTTTTTATGGAAAGGACGGAAATGGTTGTACTTAAAAAGACTTGAAATTCAGGGCTTTAAATCTTTTGCCGAAAAAACTAAATTAGAATTTAAACCCGGAATAACTTTAGTCGTGGGTCCTAATGGTAGTGGTAAATCAAATATAGCTGATGCCATTCGGTGGGTATTAGGTGAGCAAAGTGTAAAAACCTTACGCGGTGCAAAAATGGATGACCTTATTTTTGCTGGTAGTGAGGAACGCCATCCCTTGGGTTTTGCCGAGGTTTCTTTGACAATTGACAATACTTCGGGAACCTTTCCTTTGGATTATCATGAAATTACAGTGACTCGCCGTTTATATCGTTCTGGTGAAAGTGATTATTTAATTAATCGCACACCCTGTCGTTTACGTGATCTTCATCAATTGTTTATGGATACTGGGATTGGTCGGGAAGGTTTTTCACTTATCGGTCAGGGTAAAGTAGACGAAGTTTTGTCCGTTAAACCTGAAGTTAGACGCGGTCTTTTGGAGGAAACTGCGGGAATTGTTAAATATCGTTATAAAAAACGTGAGGCAGTGCAAAAACTTTCAGAAACAGAAACTAGTTTGGTACGTTTACATGACTTGCTTGCAGAATTAAAAAAACAGGCTGTACCTTTGGCTGAACAGGCGGCTAAAGCTAAACAATATAAAGATAAACAGACCAAATTAAATGGTTTGTTAATTGGTTTACTGTTAGCTGAAAATGAAAAACATAAAAAAGATTTAACTAAACTTAGTGAACAGCTTACTAATTTAGAATTGGAAATAGAAAACCTAAATACACAGCTGCGGTATTGGCAAAGCTGTGAAAGTGAGCAAAAATTAATTCTACAAAAAAAGCTGGAAATTATCACAGCATATCGAGAAAAACTGTATCAAGCTCAATTAGATTTGGAGAAAAATGAGAGCAGTAAAAAATTACTGCAGGAACGAAAAATAAGTTTACAAACTCAAAAAGAGCAGTTGGAAAAGGAACAAAAACAATTAAATACGGAAATAGCATATTTTCGGGAAAAATTAAGTGAACTTAAAATCGAGCGGCAAACTTGTCAGGAAAAAGTTGAAAAAGCCCGCCGTGAATTAGAATTACATGAGGCTTGGTTAACTTCGGAAACAGAAAAGGAAAAAAAGCAAGAGTTAGCTTTGGAAGACTTAAAAAACGAACATTTTGAATTTTTACAAGCTAAAACTCAGCTGCAAAATACTATTTCTAATTTACGGGAACAATTAACTGTTTTACAAGCTAAAAAGGAGAAAAATATTGTTCGCCTTGAAGAGATTACACAAATTAGCAATAAGGCTTTAACTAAAATAGCACAGACTGAAAAATCTATTAGTGAAATTACTTCTGCTTTATTTTCTGGTGAGCAAAATTTAAAAACTTATGAAGCTAATCTTTTAGCTGAGCAAACTAAGTTGAAAAAACAGGAGGAAAAAAACTTGTTTTTTCAAAAAGAAAAGGCAGCTTTGGAATCTCGCCTTCATTTGCTTCAGGAAATGGAAAGGGATGGTCAAGGTTATGCTTATGGTGTGAGAGGACTATTACAATTAAAGACTACTGGGAAAATAAAAGGGATCATGGGTACAGTTGCTCAAATCATAAAAGTACCACCAGCTTATGAAAGGGCTGTGGAAGTAGTTTTGGGTGGTTCTTTACAATATATTGTTACCCTCAATGAACAGGTTGCACAGCAGGCCATTTCTTGGTTAAAAAACAAACAACAGGGACGGGCTACCTTTTTACCTTTGGATACAGTTAAAGGTAGAAAAAGCCGCGGCAACATTCCTCAGGGCCCGGGGGTTATTGGTTGTTTGGCTGATTTAATTACTTATCAACCTGAATATAATGAAATTATTAGTTATTTATTAGGTACCACTTGGTTAGTTGAGGATTTAGCTGCAGCCGTGGAAATAGGTAAAATTACTGGTTTTCGGTTTCGTCTGGTAACTCCTGCTGGTGAAGTGGTTAATCCAGGAGGCTCCTTAAGTGGTGGTAGTTTTAAAACTAAAACCGGCAATTTGTTAAGTCGCAAAAGAGAAATTGCGGAATTAACTCAACAAAAAAAGGCCGGGGAAATTACTTTAACTCAAGGATTACAACAAGCTGAAATTTTTAAAAAGGCTGTTTTTAATGCCCGGCGGGAATGGGAAAGAGCCCAAGAAAAAATTCAGCAGCTGCGTTTGCAAAAAGTTGAAGAAGAAGGAGTTTTAGCTAGCTGGCAGACAGAGAAGAAACGCTCTAACGCGGTAATGGCAGAATTGGAAGCGGAAATTAAAGAAAGGGCACTACTAAATAAAAATATAATTTCTCAAAAAGCTGCTTTAAAAGAAAGAATAGTTACTTTAGAGCAAGAAATTGAGCTCTGTGTGGAAAAAATAAATACTTTGGTACAGGCTTTAGATCATTCCCAGGGGGTAAAACTTGAAAAAAATGAGACTCTCACCCAATTACGTATCACGGTAGCTACTCATGAAGCCAAATTGGCTACTTTTAATGAAGAAGAAAAAGAAAATGCTTTACGTTTAGATAAATTAATGAATTTGTTAAATGAAAAATATCTTTCTAGGGAATCATTAATTGAAAAGGACAGCGAAATTGCTGGGGAAATAGTTACCACTGAACAACAAATTGTTGAGATATTGAAGGCAATTAAAAATGGGGAAAATTTATTGGAAAATGAACGAAAGATCAAGGAAGATTTAGAGGTAGATTTACTAAATTGTACGGAAAAAATAAAGCACTTTACGGAATTATTAACTGAAAAACAAGCTGAGGAGCATCAATTACAGCTTCGTTTTTCACGTTTGGAAACTGCACAAAAAAGTGTAGAGCAGCGTTTAAAGGAACAATTTAATTTGACCATGGAACAAGCCGGACAAATCGGGGTTATTTGTACAAACAAGTCTTGGGCTTTATCGCAAATTAGTGATTTGAAAACCGCTTTAGGGAAATTAGGTGAAGTAAATCCCGGAGCAATTGATGAATACACACGTCTTACTGAACGTCTAAGTTTCCTAAACAATCAAATTACTGATTTAGCACAAGCTAAAAAAAGATTAGATCTAGTCATTGAGGAAATGGATCGCTTAATGGTTCAAAGATTTCGTGAAGCCTTTCAGTGTGTAGGGATTGCTTTTCAAGAAATCTTTAGACAGCTTTTTGGAGGGGGTAAGGCTGAACTTGTACTTTGTGAACCGGGAAATTTATTGGAAACAGGTGTAGAAGTTTTTGTACAGCCTCCGGGTAAAAAAACACAAAACTTAGCTCTATTATCTGGTGGGGAAAGAACCTTAACCGCTATTGCCCTGTTAATGGCGATGTTAAAAGTAAAGCCAAGTCCTTTTTGTGTGCTTGATGAAATAGAATCTAATCTTGATGAAGCTAATTTAGAACGTTTCGCCAATTTATTAACTCATTTTTCCCGTCAAACACAATTTATTGTTATTTCACACCGCAAGAAAACTATGGAAGTCGGTGATGTTTTATATGGGGTGACTATGCAGGAAAGTGGAGTTTCACGTTTGGTGGCCGTAAAATTGGCAGAAGCACAGCAAGAGGCTAGTTAAAAGGAGGTTTTTTAGTGAGTTTTTGGTCAGTATTTTTAAAAAAAGTGGGAGCAGTAGTTACTGGTAGAACAATTGTCGATGAGGAACTTTTTGAGGAATTAGAAGAAACCTTAATTTTAGCTGATGTAGGGGTGGAAACTGCTTGTCAATTGATAGAGCGTGTTCGACAAAAAATGTGGGAGGAAAAACTAAAAACTCCAGAAGATTTACAAAATGTCTTGCAGGCTGAAATAATTACAATTTTAAAAGCAGGTAATCATCACTTAACTATCTCACAAGGAACATTAACACCAATTTTAATAGTGGGTGTAAATGGTGTTGGGAAAACTACCTCTTTGGCTAAATTAGCTTATTGGTTAAAAAAACAAGGTTATGAGGTTATGACTGCTGCTGCTGATACCTTTCGGGCAGGGGCCATAGAACAACTAGAGATTTGGTGCCAAAGAGTAGGTATTGAATTGGTACGCCATCAGGAAGGAGCTGATCCGGCGGCAGTTGTTTATGATGCTTTACAGGCTGCCAAGGCTCGAGGTAAGGAGGTTCTTTTAATTGATACTGCCGGACGTTTGCAGACCAAGAAAAACTTGATGGAGGAATTAAAAAAGATTAAAAGAATTATTACCCGAGAAAATCCTGATAATGAAGGGGAAGTTTTATTGGTTTTGGATGCTACTACTGGACAAAATGCTTTTTCTCAAACTGAATTGTTTGCCGAAGCTGTGGAGGTTAGTGGGGTAATTCTTACAAAAATGGATGGTACAGCCAAAGGTGGCGTTATTTTAGGTGTGCAGAACGAATATCATTTACCTGTTAAATTTTTGGGTGTTGGAGAACAGATTACGGATTTTCGAGAATTTAATCCAGAAGAATTTGTTCAAGAGCTAATTTGAAAAGGGGAGGGGATTAAATGGCTAAGGCTGATCTTGCTGTTATCGGCGGTACAGGAGTGTACCAAATTAGTATGTTAGAAAAACCTCAACAATTGGGTTTAGAAACACGTTATGGTCGGGTTGATTTGCTTGTAGGTGATTATCAGGGACGCCGAGTTGCTTTTTTGGCTCGTCATGGTAGGGGACATTCTGTACCACCACATTTAATTAATTATCGGGCCAATATTCAGGCATTAAGGGATTTAAAGGTTAAAAAAATTATTGCTACAGCCGCGGTAGGTTCCTTAAATGAGAAGATGGCCCCTTGTGATTTTGTTTTAGTAGATCAATTTTTAGATTTTACAAAAACACGTAAAAGTACGTTTTATGAAGGACGTTTTCGGGGTGTGGAACATGTTGATGTCACCAATCCTTATTGTTCCGAAATTCGTGATTTTTTATATAATACAGCACAGGAATTGAATTTAAAAATTCATCCCCAAGGTTGTTATGTTTGTACTGAAGGGCCCCGTTTTGAAACAGCTGCTGAAGTGAGGATGTTTCAACAATTAGGTGGTGATGTGGTAGGCATGACCAGTGTCCCGGAGGTTGTTTTGGCTCGGGAAGTCGGTATTCCTTATGCGGCTGTTTGTTTGGTTACTAATTATGCGGCTGGAATTTCGACAAGCCCTCTTTCACATCAAGAGGTTGTTGAGGTTACACAAAAAATAAATCAGGATTTATCCCGTTTATTAAAAGCTGCAGTAGGTGATCTTCCTTTGAAAAAGGGAGATTCTAGATAATTTCTGAAGGAGGCTTCCTATGTCCGGATTATTAATTGAAAATGTTTTATCAGTAGAAAATAATTGTTTGCTTGATGTCGCTATAGAGGGAAGTCTAATCAAGGAAATTGGTAATAATTTAAAGGGTAAATATCCTCACTTTAATATTCTAAATGGTCAAAACAATTTACTTGTACCTGGTCTTATTAATTGTCATACTCATGCCGCTATGACCTTATTACGTAGTTATGCCGATGATTTACCTTTGATGACTTGGCTGCAAGAAAAAATCTGGCCGCGGGAAGCACTTTTAAATAAAGATGATGTTTATTGGGGTACACAATTAGCTCTTTTGGAAATGATAAAATCGGGAACCACTACTTTTGCTGATATGTATTTTTTTATGGAGGAAACTGCACAGGCTGTGCAGGAATCTGGTCTTCGTGCTGTTTTAGCCCGTGGTTTAATAGGTACCACAGATAAAACTGGTCAAAGTCTTAAAGAAAGTGAGGTTTTTATACATACTTGGCAGGGTAAAGCTGAGGGGCGAATTACCTGTTTTTTAGGTCCTCATGCTCCTTATACGTGTCCACCCGATTATTTGGAAAAAGTAATGATTTTAGCTGATGATTTGGGTGTGGGACTGCATATTCATTTAGCGGAAACTGAAACTGAAGTTAAACAAATTAAAGCAGATTACGGATGCCGACCGATTGAGTTAATGGCTAAAATTGGTCTTTTTGAAAGAAGACCAATTTTAGCTGCTCATTGTGTTCATCTTTCCCCACAGGAGATAGATTTGTTGGTAAAATATCAAGTGGGAATTGCCCATAATCCAGAAAGCAATTTAAAATTAGCTAGTGGAATTGCACCTCTTGTGGAACTTTTAGAAAAGGGTGCTAATGTCGGTTTAGGTACAGATGGTGCAGCTAGTAATAATAATTTGGATTTATTGGCGGAAATGCGTACCTGTGCATTGCTCCAGAAGGCAATTAGTCAAGATCCCACAGTAATACCTGCTCAGCAAGCACTAAAATTAGCTACTCTTGGTGGGGCTAAGGCCCTGGGTTTTAAAAATCTGGGGGCTTTAATACCCGGTTATAAAGCTGATCTTATCTTATTTGATATAAATAAACCTCATTGGAAGCCATTATATAACCCAGTAGCTAATTTGGTTTATGCAGCTCAAGCAAGTGATGTAAAAACCGTTATCATTGATGGGAAAATAGTGATGCGTGATGGGCAAGTTTTGACCCTTGATGAAGAAAAAATCCTTTTTGAAGCAGAAAAAAGAGGTCAGGCCTTAATTAGACGTTAAAAATGACGATGGATTGCTAGTTTGAGAAAAAAAGACCCTTAAAGGGTATAGTATTAGGCATTATTTAATTGTTAAAGTCGCGAACATTGCGAATATTTAGGGGATATGCTATAATGTAATTAAGGATTTTTTAAAAATAAATTAAGGAGGTTTATTTAATGAGTGGCAATAAAAGATTTTCTGAAAAGGAGGCGCGTTTTTTTTTAAGTTATGCAATGGCTGCAAAATTACATGAAGGTTGGCGAGAAACTAGACAAATGAGAAATAGTAAGGGGGAATTGTTCTTTGAACCGTATTGGAAGGTTACCAAAGATAAAGTGTTTATTTTTACCTATTTGAAGCATTTAAAAGATGGGGAAACAAATACAAAAGGTAACATTAGAAATTCCAAAGGGAAATTAGAAATTGATATTGCTAATCTTACATTTAACGAATTACCAAGGGATTTGCAAGCTAAGAATTTAGCCTCGGCTGAAATGGCTATTGATTTAGTTTATGCTCCTGTTATCCGCGGTGAAGAAATTACCCTGCCTGGAGGGCAGAGGATTACCCCGGAGGATATCAAAGTATTAGTTGCTAAAACACGTGATGTCTGGTCAGAACGATATTCTTCGCTCAAAGATCAAAAGCAAAAAGAATCTCGGCATCAGTACGAAATTATAAAATAGATCCTAGGAATTGCGTAGCCTAGTCATGAGAGGTTCAAATTATAATCGAATAAGTTTTGTAAAAAAGGGGGAGAAAGAGTGGTATCTATAAAAGATGAGGGTTTGCAGCTTTATCTGCCATCATTTCGGCATATAACTAATCTCAGTGAATTAAGTAATTGTATTCATGAATATCAGCAAAAGTTACAAAAAGCGGTTGAGGCCATTAGGCAAAGTAAGTCTCGAGATAAAGCCGAAAGAATAAATAATGTTGAACAAATTTTAACTTCATATTATAATGTTGGACTTTTTCCTGTGGAAGAACAGTTAATTGAGATGTCCGAAAAAGAAATTGCGGAAAAAGAATGTCTTGCTTTTTGGCAAGAAGGGGCTCTACATTTGCGAGAAAGAGAAACAAGAATTAGACTACATAAAATTTTGGATAGTTATCAAGAAAAAATTAAAGCTGAAATAATTGAAGAAGAGGTTAATGATTGGCAAGAAAGTTTAGTGGAACTTCTGGAAACAGCTAGAAAACAGGGAATTAATGATCAGAATTTTGCAGCTCACTATTATGAAAATAGCAAAAAGGTGTACCAAATTTGGCAAGAAATTGAAGCTAAAAGGGCTCAGAGATCCTATAATAGGGAACGTTAATTTTGTAAAAAAAAATAATTTAAAGGGACGTTTAGCTAATGATAACGTCCCTTTAAATCTTTTTAGATCCCCTTTGAAATATAACTAGCAACTCTACTATCTGGGGATAATTATGCACTATTGTTTAACATCTGTATAATAATTTTATGTTGACAGAAGCGAGAGTCATGGTTTAAAATAACTGTTAAGTGTTTTTACTTAACAGTAAGGGGTAGTTTAATGGATGATCTAACTTTTCGAGCTTTAGCTTTTGATTTTTATGGTTCACTTTTGACTAATAAACAAAGGGAAATATATGATTTATATCATCAGCAGGATCTTTCCTTGGGAGAAATCGCTGTCTTAAAAGGAGTTACACGTGAGGCGGTCTATGATTTATTGAAGCGAGCTGAAGGAGCTCTGCAAACATATGAAAATAAATTAAAGCTGGTTAAAAAATATTTATGGAGTAGAGAAATAATAGGTGAATTAAAAAAGGAATTCAAAGGCGAAAATAGGAAGCATATACTTTTATTACTACAAAAATTAGAAGATAGTTGGTAGGTGAGAATAATGGCTTTTGAAAATATTACAGCTAGATTACAGGGTGTTTTTAAAAATTTACGCGGTAAAGGAAAGTTAACCGAAAAAGATGTGCGGACAGCTATGCGGGAAGTTCGTTTGGCTTTATTGGAGGCTGATGTTAATTATCGTGTGGTTAAAGATTTTGTGGCTATTTTGACTGAAAGGGCTATAGGTTCCGAGGTTTTAGAAAGTTTAACTCCGGCTCAACAAGTAATTAAAATAGTACATGAAGAAATGACTCATTTAATGGGTGAAAGTCAAAGTAAAATAACTTTTGCTTCTAAGCCGCCAACGGTAATAATGATTGTAGGTTTACAGGGTTCCGGAAAAACAACTACTAGTGCTAAATTGGCTCATTATTTTAAAAAACAAGGTCGTAAACCTTTATTGACAGCCTGTGATGTATATCGCCCGGCGGCGATAAAACAATTGCAAGTTTTAGGTGAACAATTGACTTTGCCGGTATTTACTTTAGGTGATAAACAAAATCCTGTGGATATTGCTAAAGGGGCAATTAGTCAAGCCTGTAAACAGGGGCAAGATCTTGTAATTTTGGATACTGCCGGTCGTTTACATGTTGATCAAATTTT
>DUTS01000065.1 GCA_012841935.1 Clostridia bacterium | reverse complement strand
TTAATCCACAGTGCTGTCCAGAAATAATTAATGACCTGGAACAATATTGTCGAGAAAAAGGGATTGCCAAGATTACCCAATTGAAAGGGGTGGCTTTATGAGGACAAAGTTAATTGTGGCTTTAGATTATCCTACCTGGTCTGAAGCGGAAGCTCTGGTACAAAAACTTCCAGAAGTAAAGATTTTTAAAGTAGGACTAGAGCTTTATTTAGCTAGTCAGGGTCAAGCAGTTTCAGAATTAAAAAAAAGGGGGAAGGAAGTTTTTTTAGATTTAAAATTTCACGATATTCCTCATACTGTTAGGCAGGCAGCTTGTCAGGCAGCAGCACAAGGAGTATTAATGTTTAATGTACATGCTTGGGGTGGCAGAGAAATGATGAAGGAAGCTGTTCAAGCTGCCCAAGCACAGGATACACTGGTTTTAGCGGTGACAGTTTTAACTAGTTTTAATGAAGCCACGTTACAAGAATTAGGCTTAAAAAACATACAGAAAACAGTAGCTAATTTGGCATCATTAGCTCAAGAAACAGGCTTAGATGGGGTAGTGGCTTCTCCACAAGAAATAGCTTTAATTAGAAAAACCTGTGGCCCTGATTTTAAAATTGTTTGCCCTGGAATTAGACCTCATTGGGCAGCTATAAATGATCAAAAAAGAATTATGACACCAAAAGAAGCCCTTAAGCTGGGAGCAGACTATTTAGTAATTGGCAGGCCAATTACTAAAGCGGCTGATCCTAGAAGGGCTGCTTTAAGAATTATAAAGGAGATGGAAGAAAATGAATAAAGAGGAATTATTAGAGCTCTTTATTAAGCATCATGCTTTACAAACTGGTCACTTTTTATTAACTTCTGGTTTACATAGTGACCGCTATTTACAATGTGCCCAAATTTTACAATATCCCCCTATTGCCGCTAAGCTCTGTGAACAATTAATTACCAAAATAGCTCTACCTATAGATTTAGTTGTTGGACCTGCCATGGGAGGAATTACTCTTTCCTATGAAATGGCCAGACAATTAAAAACAGCTTCCCTTTTTACCGAACGGGAAAAAGGTACCATGACCCTCAGAAGAGGCTTTACTATATCCCCAAATACTCAAGTTTTAGTAGTAGAGGATGTGATTACTACTGGAGGTTCAGTTTTAGAGACAATTAAAGTAGTAGAAAAATATCAAGGTATAGTAAAAGGAGTAGCTGTTCTAGTAGACCGCAGTAATGGTCAAGTAGATTTAGGTTATCCCCTCTATAGTTTACTTTCTTTAGAGGTACAGTCTTATACACCTAAGACTTGTCCCCTCTGCCAAAAAGGTATACCTTTGGTAAAGCCGGGTTCACGATTAGAAGGATGATCTGTAAGAAATAGGGGCTATTTGTCATATTGATTTTTACAGGCAATAAGGGAAAAATTGTTCACAGTGCAGAAAGCTTTTGTGTATTTACCTTTGACACTATCTATTTTGTCGCAACACTTGACGTACTTGAAGATTGAAAGTATAATTAAAATGAAAAAACTATTAACAATTCGCAATAAAGAAATATGTCAAGAGCAAATTTAAAAAAAATATAAACAGAATTTATCATCACCTTTTAAAAGATGGAGCTAAATTAGGTGAGTTCTATCGTGTTTTCCTAGCTCTGCTGTTGGAGTATATTTAGTTTTTGCCAAACACACCCTTTTATGCTTGCGTGATTTTTAACACTATTTGTTGTTTTTATTAAGTAATATCTGAGATAGTTATTACTAGTTTTTTGTTATTTCCGCATTATTATTTAAGTATTTTCTGGATTTTCTAATTTCCCGGGTAGGGCTTATATATTTGGTTGAAGTTTCGTAAGATTGAAAGGAATAATTGTTTCAATTTTGACAAGAATGTCTTTAGCTAATACGCGGTCAATTCCTGATATAGAAATGAATGATTGATATATTTAAAGGCTCATGTAGTTGAGATGACTGCATGGTAGGGAATTGCTTAATTCCTAAGCACATCAAAATGTTAAAAGGGGTTTCAGCAGGGTTGCTATTTTAGGAGTTCCCACAGCTGAAAAAGAAGTTATAAGAGGGAAATTTCTGTAATTCATTCTGCTTTGTGGGAAATACCAGTATATAAAGCGTACAAACCAAAGAGTAGGAAATTTTAATTGCTAGGCAGTTGATTTGTGTTTAATGACTTTCTCCATTGTTAGAAACAAACAAAGAAGTTGGTATTAATGTTTGGTTAAAAGATTTCGCCATTCCCCTAATGAAGAAGTATTCAAGAATCTGAAATTCTTACGGAATCTGGAGTAAAAGTTATTAGTGAAATGTCCCTTTTGTAATA